>NZ_JAVREK010000020.1:0-120005 GCF_031845375.1 Streptomonospora wellingtoniae | reverse complement strand
GGCCCGCTCCAGACCCACTTCAGAGAATGTCACGGAACGATAACGGGATTTCGTGGGCGTCTCGCAATGGAGTGCGTTTGCCCAGGTCAGAGGTGCTAGCTCCGCTGTTTTGGGAATAGATCAACGGTGCTGTGCTAGCGGGCAGTGTCGTCGCGGCGCAGCCGCAGGGCACTGGTGTCGATGTCCACGGCCGCGCCGGCGATGTCGGGGCCCACAGGGCTCGTCGGGTCGTCGCTGCTCTGCGCGGTCTCCCGCCCGCCGGGTCCGGCCGGGCCGGCCGGGCCCACCGACCCGGCGCCGGAGCCCGGTTCGCTGGGGTTCTCCGGCGTGTCGACGCGGTCCTGGCCCTCCATGTGGTCGAGAGCGTCCAACCGGTCGGCGACGGACCGCGCGAAGGCGGCGGAACCGACCGCGTCGACCCCGTCGGGAGCCTCGGGGCCGTAGGGGAGCACGCGCTCGGCGCCGCGCCGCAGCAGCCGGGCCGCGCCGACGTCGTTGCCGCGCTGGGCGTGGGTCAGGCCGACCGCGATCTGGGCGAGCCCCCGCCACAACTCCCGGTCGGGCTCGCCGGCGGCCTTCCAGACGGCCTCCAGCACCTCGTGCGCGTGGAAGGCGTAGCCCTCGTCCAGCAGGCGCTGCGCCTTCGTCAGGCCTTCATCCGGGGTGAACTCGGCATCGTCGGGGATACGCGGCACACCGTCGGCGCCGTGCGGCAGCGGGCGCCCGAAGCGGTCGCGCGGACGCTGGTTCTGCGCCCTGCCCTCCGGGTTGCGGTCGCGCTTGGTGCCTGCGGAGTCGCTCATCCTCGCCGCTCCTGATCTCCGTGCCGACGGCGCTGTGCCCGATCTGTGCCTGTGCCCATTGTGCACCCGGACATGCGGCCGAAGCGGGCCCCGGGTGGGGAGGCCGCCTGCCCGGACGAACGGACCGGCGGGTGTGCGGTGCGGGTCAGCTGTCGGGTTCCGGGTCGCCCAGCCACCCGATCAGCGCGGGATCGACGAGCTCGGGCCGCTCCTGGTGCGGGAAGTGCCCGGCCCCCTCGATCGTGCGCCAGCGGTAGGGCGCCTCGACGTAGCGGCTGGAACCGCGGGCCGTCTCGGGCAGCACCACGGGATCGAGTGCACCGTGCATGTGCAGGGTCGGCACGGTGACCGGGCGCCGCATCCGGCGCATGTAGCGGCGGCCGTCCGGGCGCACCTGGGAGCGGAACAGCCAGCGGTGGTACTCCAGGGAGCTGTGCGCCACCCCGGGGATGAGAAAGGCGTCGCGGCAGTGGCGCTCGGTCTCCTGGTCGGGCCAGCCCGGTCGCGACCAGGCGTGGAGCATGTCGGCGACCTGCTGGGCGCCGTCGGCCGTGAGGCGGCGCTCGGGCACGACCGGCGCCTGGAAGCCGAAAACGTGCCGACCCGCCCATCCCTGCCCGCGGGTGAGCATTCCCGCCAGCATCCGCCGCGGGTGCGGCATCGACAGCACCGCCAGGCGGCGCACCGTCTTGGGGAAGTAGACGGCCATCGTCCAGCCGAGCATGCCGCCGGTGGAGTGCCCGACGACGACCGCGTCGGCCTCGCCGAGCGCGCGGATCAACCCGGCCGCGTCGGAGGCCAGGGTGATCAGGTCGTAGCCGCGCGGCGGCTTGTCGCTGGCCCCGTGGCCGCGCAGGTCTACGGCGACGGCGCGGTAGCCGGCGTCGGCCAGTGCGGTCAGCTGGCCGTGCCAGGCCCACCAGAACTGCGGGAAGCCGTGCAGGAGAAGCACCAGGGGCCCGTCGCCGGCCTCGGCGATGTGGAACCTGGTACCGGCCGCACTCACGCTCCGGTGGGCCCACGGACCGTCGATCAGGACGGCGGACTCGTCAGTCACCGCACACCGGTGCCGCTGCGGTCAGCCGTTGGAGGTGCGGTTGTCGCGGCGGAGCGCCGAAAGCGTGCTCGCGACGGCCGCGCCGGTGAGCGGGAAGCCCTGGCGCTTGCGGAACTGGCGCAGCGCGAGGAAGAGGAGGAGCCCCGATATCAGCAGGAAGACGACGGTGACGATCAGGAAGGAGAGCCAAGGCGCCAACCCCGCCGCCATGATGCCGAGTCCGGCGGTGATCGCGACCAGGATGAGGAACATGTGCGCCAGCACGGCGGCGACCACGGCGAGACCGGCGCCCATGCCGATCTTCTGGACGTCGCGGGCCAGCTCCAGCTTCGCGAGCTGGACCTCCAGGCGCACGAGCCGGGTCATGCTCCCGCGCGCCTCGGATACGAGCTCGCCGAGGGAGTGTTCGGCGGCGTCGAACTCTTCAGGCTCCTGGAGACCCGACCGCGTCTCGGGCATGGAGACTGCTCCCTTCACTCGGCGGACGTCCTCAGCATCCTCGCACATCCGGTGTCGCAGGCGTTCCCACACGCCGCCCCCATCCGCCGCGGGCGCGTGAACGCGTCCGCGGGCGGGAAGCGCTGGGGCCGGGCGCCCCGCACACGTGCGGCGGCCGGGGACGGGCGGGTCCGCCGCTCGCGGACGGTGGACCCGCCCGTCCCCGAGATCGGCGGCCGCTGAGCGGCCGCCGACACCGTGCCCGGGACACCGCCCGCCGGGGCGGCGGGCAGACATCGGTCACTCGTCGCTCTTGCCGCTCTCCTGGAACGCCTCCTGAAGCGTCTGGATCGACTGCGCGTCGGTGAGCGTGGAGACGTCGCCGAGCTCGCGGTTCTCGGCCACGTCCTTGAGCAGGCGGCGCATGATCTTTCCGGAACGGGTCTTGGGCAGCTCGGGCACCACCAGGATCTGGCGCGGTTTGGCGATGGGGCCCAAGTGCGCGGCGACGTGCTCGCGCAGCTCCTTGACCAGGCCCGAACCGCCGTCGCCGGCCTCGCTGCGAAGGATGACGAAGGCCACGATCGCCTGGCCGGTGACCGGGTCGCTGGCGCCGGTGACGGCCGCCTCGGCGACGTTGGGGTGGGCGACCAGCGCAGACTCGACCTCGGTCGTGGAGATGTTGTGCCCCGAGACGAGCATGACGTCGTCGACGCGGCCCAGCAGCCACAGGTCGCCGTCCTCGTCGCGCTTGGCACCGTCCCCCGGGAAGTACAGCCCTTCGAAGCGCGACCAGTAGGTCTTCTTGTAGCGCTCGGGGTCGCCCCAGATGCCGCGGAGCATCGAGGGCCAGGGCTCGCGGATGACGATGAAGCCGCCCTGCCCCCTGGGCACGGACTCGCCCGACTCGTCGACGACGTCGGCGACCACGCCCGGGATGGGCTGCATGGCGGCACCGGGCTTGCCGTGGGTGATGCCGGGCATCGGGGTCACCATGATCGCGCCCGTCTCGGTCTGCCACCAGGTGTCGACGATCGGCGTGCGGCCGCCGCCGATGTGGGTCCGGTACCACATGTAGGCCTCGGGGTTGATGGGCTCGCCGACCGAGCCGAGCACCCGCAGGCTGGAGAGGTCGAACTGCGCGGGGTACTCCTCGCCCCACTTCATGAAGGTGCGGATGGCGGTGGGCGCCATGTAGGCGATCGTGACGCCGTACTTCTGCACGATCTCCCAGAACCGGCCCTTGTGCGGGGTGTCGGGCGTGCCCTCGTACATGACCGAGGTCGCCCCGTTGGAGAGGGGGCCGTAGACGATGTAGGAGTGCCCGGTGACCCAGCCGATGTCGGCGGCGGTCCAGAAGACGTCGGTCTCGGGCTTGAGGTCGAAGACCGCCCAATGGGTGTAGGAGACCTGCGTGAGGTAGCCGCCGGTGGTGTGCAGGATGCCCTTGGGCTTGGCCGTGGTGCCGCTGGTGTACATGATGTACAGCGGGTGCTCGGAGTCGTGCGCCTCGGCCGCGTGCTCGGCGGACTGGCGGTCGACGATGTCGTGCCACCAGACGTCGCGGCCCTCGTTCCATTCGACGTCCTGGCCGGTGCGGCGGACGACGAGCACGTTCTCTACAGCGGGGCGGTCGCGCACGGCGTCGTCGACGGCCGGCTTGAGCGAGCTGGGCTTACCCCGGCGGTAGCCGCCGTCGGCGGTCACGACGAGCTTGGCCTCGCTGTCGTCCAGTCGCGTGCCCAGGGCGTCGACGGAGAACCCGCCGAAGACGACCATGTGGACGGCTCCGACGCGGGCGCAGGCCAGCATCGCGACCACGGTCTCCGGGATCATCGGCATGTAGATGGCGACGCGGTCGCCCTTGCCGACCCCGAGCTCGGTCAGCGCGTTGGCCGCCTGGCAGACCATGTCCTTGAGGTCGGCGTAGGTGATGGTCCGCGTGTCGCCCGGCTCGCCCTCCCAATGGAAGGCGACGCGCTCACCCCGCCCCGCGTCGACGTGTCGGTCCACACAGTTCACCGCGGCGTTGAGCTTGCCGCCCGTGAACCATTCGGCGAACGGGGGATTCCAATCCAGAACGTTGCTCCACGGCTGCTCCCACTGCAGCCTGCGGGCCTGGTCCTCCCAGAACCGCAGCCGGTCGGCGGAGGCGGCGTCGTAGGCGTCGGCCTGCACGTTCGCGTCTGCGGCGAGATCCGCGGGGGGCGGGAAGCTCCGTGACTCCTGAAGAAGGTTGGACAGTGTTTCCTGACCCTGCCCCTGGGGAGTCTCAGCCACTGTAAAGTCTCCTTACTTAATCCGGTCCACAGAACATATCGTGTGGTAGAACCCACTTCATCAAGTGGTGGTGGCAACATACAAGGGGCCGGTCCGGGGACTGTGGACGGACGGTCTCCCCTGGGGACGGGCGGTCTTTCCGGGCCGATGGACGGACATTCCCACGCCCTACCGGTGAGTAGGCTTGAGGGCGTGAGTTCAGTTCCCGATGAGCCCCTGCAGCCGGTGGCCGACCTCCCGGGTGTCGACGCCGCAGTGGGCGAGGCCCGCGCCGTGGTCGACCGCCTCCTGGGCCACCGCATCCTGCGCAGGCGCAGCAGCGACGTGTCCATGGAGTCGGCGCTGCGCGGCGCCCGCGCCTCGGCGGTGCTCGACGGCGCCGGCGCCGACCTGGAGCAGGTCCGCGCCGGAAGCAGCGACGACCCGCGCATCAAGGGTGCCCTGCGCGTCTCCGGCGAACTCGGGCTGCTCGCCGAGACCTGGACCAAGGCGCCGCGCCAGGTGCTCGCCCGGCTGCACGCGCTCGCGGCGGCGGACGGGGCCGACGAGGACGCACTGGGCCGCCCGCGCGCCGCCGGCGAACCGGCGGGGGACCCGCTCGGACTCGGCCCGGCGCCCCGGCCCGGCGAGGTCGCGGCGCGGCTCGACGCCCTGGACACCGTGCTGGCTTCGCGGGCGGCGGTTCCGGCCCCGGTCGTGGGCGCGGTGGTGCACGGCGAACTGGCGGTCCTGCGCCCCTTCGGCTGGGGTGACGGCGTGGTCGCGCGCGCCGCGGAGCGGCTGACGCTGATCGCGCGCGGGCTCGACCCCAAGTCGCTCGTGCCCACCGAGCTGGGCTACCTGGAGCTGCGCGAGGAGTACGGGCCCGCGCTGCGCGGCTATCTGGCCGGAACCCCAGAGGGCGTCGGCGCGTGGGTCGCGTTCTGCTGCCGTGCCGTGGCCGCCGGCGCTCGCGACTCGCTCGCCACGTGCGAGGCCCTGCAGCGAGGCTGATCCGCCGCACCGCGGGCGCAACCGGGTCACCCGGATCGCCGGTGGCGCGGGACTCCGCATATCTCGATCCGATTACGCTTGCCTGCCGCGCCTCGCCGTGCGGGCCCGCCCGTCGGCCCCCGCGGACCCCGCAGAGGCTCCGCGCGGCCCGCCTTCAGGTCTGAACAGCGCCGTGGCCTCTCGGACGAGGCGTGTCGTCCACGACTTTCACTCGGCAATCAGAGAGACGATTTGCCCGATTCGGGACCTTCTTTGGGGTCCGCGCGAAAAAAACGAGCGGCACCCCGCCCGGCCCGGGAGCCGGAGCCAGGGCACCGCCGTGAGCACGGAGGGCCGGGCTATCATGCGTGCTCGATCATAGTCCGACCAGGGATTTCTCCCTGACCTGGACGAGCCTCCTGCGGCTTGGCAACGCGTGGGTACCCGGCTCCCGTGTTCGGTGGATCACCAATCCACCTTGTCCTTCCTTTGTACGCCGACTGCCCGCCGCTGAAAAGGCCTGGAAGGTCAAAGATCGGCAGAGCGCCAATTCGCCGTGGTAGCGTCCCGTGCTATACCTATTGTCGAGGTGCCGCACCCCCTGGCTACTCCCCTCAGCGCGCACCCCGTGGAATGGTCCGTGTTCGACTCTGGTGCAATTTCCCCGCCTATGTGACGATATGGCGATGGTGCGGCCCTGGGCCGGACCACGCCGGGCGCACCACCCGGCGACCGAGACTTATCCGGGAACGGTCCCGGCTCTCCCCCCCAGAGCCGGACCCGTCAGACGGCCCCCGCTATCCCCCCGGCGGGGGCCGTCGTCATGTCCGGGCCGGGCCGCGGCGTCATCGAGCGGCCCGGCCCGGGGCGCACCGCGCCCTCCTCAGCCGAGGGCGGTGGTCGACATCCGCCGAGGAGGGGCGCCGGCGCCGTCACTGCCTGCTCCCGGCCCTCGGCGGCCGTCGACCCCGCCGGTTCCGTAGGAAGCGGGGAGCGCGCCGACGGCCACGGGGCCCTGGCCCACGCCCGCCACCAGCAGGGCGGCGCAGCGCACCGCCGCGGGAAGCGTCAGTGCAGCGGCGGCACCGATGCCGAGGCAGATCCCGAGGGCCGGCCCGTAGCCCGCGCCCAGGCCCATCAGCTCAGCGAGGGTTGTGTTGCCCGGGATGCGCGCGGTCACAGGTCCGTAGACCGGGTAGAGCAGACCGCCCAGCGTCAGCGACCACCAGGTGACCGCAACGGCGAAGCCGGCCACGGCCACCGGCAGCCGCAGAACGGCCCCCAGCGCGTCGAACCAGCTCTGGGCGCACCGCAGCGGGTCAGTCAGCCGGCGCCACGCTCCGGCCCCGGCGGGCGCGGACCGGTACCCCGGCGGCGCCGGCGGGGAGACCAGCACGTTGGTGAGCCAGGCCCGGTCGACGCTCGCGATTCCGCGGGCGGCGCGCAGCGTCACAGCGGCGACGGGCAGGCCCAGCACGACCGGCAGCAGACCGGCGCCCAGCGCCAAACCCGCAACCACCAGGACGAAGCCGACGACGGACAGGGGCAGGCAGAGGAGCGTGTAGCGGGTGTCGGCGGCGAGGCGGCGCAGAATCGTTCGCATACCGGCAATGATCGCGGGCCGGCGGCCTCCGGGGCACTGGCGCGCGGACGCCGAACAAGGGTGGTGCGCGTACCCCCGCCGGGCCGCTCGCCCTTGCGCCGCTCTCCGGCGCGGGGCGCTCGGCCCTCCCGTCCACAGGCTGGGGATCGGACTTTCGCCGGGACCTCCCGTCCGGCGAGCGTGGGATGAGCGCAGTCCGAACCGGGAGGCCCCATGGACCCGTCCGCCCCTGCCCGCCCCCTCCTCGTCACCGAGGACCCCCGCCTGCTGGACGACCTCCTCCGCCTGGCGGCCGCGGCCGGGGTCGAGGCCACCGTCGCCCACCACGCCGCCCAGGCTGTGCCCGAATGGGACCGCGCCCCGCTGGTCGTCGTCGGCGCCGACCTCCTGCCTGCCCTTGCGCGGCTGGCCCCCGAACCGCGGCGGCACGTACTCGTCGCCGGATTGGGCGACTCCGTGCACGGCGCCGAGGCGTGGGAGGCCGCGCTGCGCGTCGGCGCCGGGGCGGTCCTGTCCCTGCCCGCCGACGAATCGCGGCTGGCGGGCCTGCTCACCGACTCCGCCCACGCCCGCGCCGGGCGCGCGCCCGTGGTCGCGGTCGTCGGCGGCCGAGGCGGCGCGGGAGCCAGCCTGCTCGCGATCGCGCTGGCCCTGTCGGCGCGCCGCGCGGGGCTGCAAAGCGCACTCGTCGACGCCGACCCGTTGGGGGGCGGCCTCGACGCCCTCCTAGGACGGGAGGAGGCGCCCGGCGACCGCTGGGGCGACCTCGTCGCCCGCCAGGGGCGGCTGAACTGGTCGGCGCTGCGCTCCCGGTTGCCGGATGTATGCGGCGCCGCACTCGTCACCTGGGGGCAGGGGCCCGCCGCCCCCGTTCCGCCCACGGCGATGCGCGCCGTCCTCGACTGCGCCGTCCGCGGTGCGGACCTCGTGGTCGCGGACCTGCCGCGGGCCCCCGATCCGGCGGCCGATGAGGCGTTGCGCCGCGCTTCCGTCGTGCTCCTGGTGACGCCGGCCGAGGTGCCCGCGGTGTTCGCGGCCGCCCGGGCGGTGCCGCGCCTACGGCGGACCGCTGGCGACGTGCGGCTGGTCGTACGCAAGGGCTCATCGGCGGTGACCGCTCCCGATGTCGCCCGCACCCTCGGCCTTCCCGTCGCGGGCCGCCTCCGGCTCGAGCGCGGCCTAACGCGCAGGCTCCGCAACGGCACGGTGCCCGCCGACACCCGCTCCTCGCCGCTGGCCGAGTGCGCCGACCGGCTGCTCGCAGGCCTCCTGCCCCCGCGACCGGTCGATCAGGCAGGGTCCCCGCGCCCGCCGGCGCCCGCACATCGCTCGCGGCCTCCGCCGCAGCCCGTCGGCCTGGCGGCGCGCTGGGCGGTCCGGCGGGGCCGCGTCCCGGCCGAACGGCGGCGGTCCACCCACAGTGCCCGACGCTCGGGGCGATCCGACCGCAGAACCGGTGATTGCCCGAATGGACGTGCATTTGCATAGGAAACATATGGATCAGACGTTTTGATCATTCATCGTCGCTATCCGAATTGGGGGCCGCGCCGGAGATCGCGGAAGCGAGGAAATGCGCGGATCAGGCGGCCGCCCGATCCGGACCCCGGAGGGGCCCGCGGTCGCCGGCCCTGCGGCCCGCCCCGTCGCACGCGACCTCGTCGCCTGGACGAAAGGATCGCCCACGTGGAGAACGGGTACGCCGCGAACATGCGGACGGCCGAGCCGTCCCCTTCCGGCGCCGATCCCGACCTGCTCGCGGCTGTGCGCACACGGCTGGCGCGCGACGGAGGCGACCCGGCCCCCGCTCGCGTGGCGGCGGCCGTGCGTGCCGAGGGCTCCGTCCTCGGGGATGCCGAAGTGCTGGCACTCGTGCGGCTGCTGCGGGCCGACATCGCAGGTGCGGGCCCGCTCGACCCCCTGCTCAGCGACCCCCGCATCACCGACATCCTGGTCAACGGCCCTGCGGAGGTGTGGATCGACGACGGGTCGGGGCTGCGGCCCGCTCCCGGCATCCGATTCCCCGACGACGCCTCCCTGCGTCGCCTTGCACAGCGCCTCGCGGCCCAGGCCGGACGCCGCCTCGACGCCGCCGCCCCATGGGTCGACGCCCGGATGCCCAGCGGCGGTCGCCTGCATGCGGTACTTCCGCCGGTATCCCCCGATGGGGTCTGCCTCTCGCTGCGGCTGCCGCGCCGCTCCGTGTTCACGCTCGCGGAGCTGGTCTCATGCGGCACGGTCCCCGCGGCGGGTGCGCGGCTGCTGCGCTGCCTGGTCACCTCACGCTCGGCGTTCCTCATCTCGGGAGGCACCGGTACGGGCAAGACCACTCTCCTCTCGGCGCTACTGTCCCTCGCGAACCCGAAAGAGCGGGTACTGCTGGTCGAGGACTCCGCCGAACTCCGTCCCGACCACCCCCACGTGGTGCGGTTGCAGGCCCGCCCGCCCAACATCGAGGGCACCGGCGAAGTGGGCCTGCACGACCTGGTACGCCAAGCCCTGCGCATGCGCCCCGACCGCCTCGTCGTGGGGGAGGTTCGCGGCCCGGAGGCCGTAATCCTGCTGAACGCTTTGAACACCGGCCACGAAGGAGGCTGCGGCACCCTGCATGCCAACGCGGCGGCCGACGTCCCCGCTCGGATCGAGGCGCTCGCCTGCGCCGCTGGGCTCGGCAGGGAGGCCGTCCACAGCCAACTGGCCGCCACGCACGCGCTGGTCGTCTATCTGGCGCGCCGCCCGGAAGGCACGCGCCGCGTCGCCGAAGTGCGCGTGCTGCGCCGCGAACCCGCCGGAACCGTGCAGGCCTCCCCGGCGGTCTCCTTCTCCCCGGACGGCACGCTCACCGAACACACGGCACTGCCCGACCTCCTGACCCACATCGGCTCCGCCTGGCGCGACCCACCGGCCGCGGGAGCCGACGTCGGGGAGTCCTTCGCCGGCTCCCCGGGCAGCTCCCCGTAGCACGGCCGACCGTTCCACGGCGCCGCCCGTGCCGCACCGCGGTTCATCGCGCTCCCGAGGCCGCACTCCGATCCGCACCGCCCGCCCCCTCGCCCCCGGCAGAGCAACACGCGCAAGCCCGCCCCAGCCGACTGGACCGCACCCTTTGCCGCCGGCACCGGAGAGTCGACCGGCCGCACCGGCCACAGGGCGCAGAACCTGTCCGCACGCCGACGCCCGGCGCCGCTCCACGCTTTCCCGCCGGCCACCGATGCGGAGCCGAATCCACCCACAAAGGCGGGGAACCGTCGGCCGCTCCGGGATTCCATCGCCGAACTAGCCAACCTGGCCCACAATCAACCCACGTTCGGAGTCCACATGTCGACATGCACATCCGTCGCCTTGTCCGCACCGACGCACCTGAGCCTCCTCCCCGCCCTCCTCCCCGAGCCCGTACCGGCCGTTTCGCAGTGGCTGGCCGAGCGGGCGGGCCGGCTTCTCTTGTTCGGCGCCGCGGGACTGGTCGCGGTCCACCTCACACCCGCCACCGCGGTGGTCCGGTTGCGTGCCCTGAGGTCCCGTGAGGAGCGGCGCGGCGGCAGGAGGTGGGGCGGTACGCGCGCGCTCCCGATCGCGCAGCGCCTTCGCGCGCGGCTCCGGCTCGCCGCGGGGCGCGTGCAGAGCAGGCGGCGGCGAGCCGCCGTCGAACTGTGCCGAGTCCTGGCCGCCGAGCTGCGCGCGGGACGCGATCCGGGTGCGGCCGTGACCGCTGCGGTCAGCGAGCTCGACGCCGAGACCGAGCGCGAGCTCGCCCCGCTGACCGCGGCCGCGCGCAGCGGGCAGGACCCGGTGCCCGTGCTACTCGCCCTCGCCGAGGCCCGCGGCGCAGAAGGACTCGGTCAGCTCGCCGCTTGCTGGCGTGTGGCGACGAACACCGGCGCCGGGCTTGCGGACGTCGTGGACCGGCTGTCGGTGTCGCTGACCGCGGACGAGGCGCTGCGGCGCGAGGTCGGCGCCCAACTCGCCGGGCCGCGCGCCACCGCCGTGATGCTCAGCGCCCTACCCGTGCTGGGCCTCGGGATGGCGACTGCGTTGGGCGGATCGCCGCTGGCCTTCCTGTTCAGCACGCCCGTCGGCCTCGCGTGCCTGGCAGTCGGTCTCCTGCTGGATGCGGCCGGCCTGTTCTGGACGCACAGAATGGCGCGCCGAGTGCTCACCGAAACAGGGATGGCGTGAGTTCGCGATGGGGCTCGTCGAAGTCTCGGTGATAGCGCTGGGCACGGCCGCGGTGCTCCTGCTTCGCGGCGGGTCCGCACGCAGCCGGGCTCTGCGGCGGTTGAGGCGACTGCGCCCGCCCGATCCCCCGCGCCCCGCGCACGCCCACGGCGTACCGCTGCGCCTGCTGCTCCATTGGGGCGTGCCCTGCGCACCTGCGGCGACCCTGCTGTTGGCGGCGGGCCCACTGGCGGCGATTCTGGTCGGCGTGCCGATCGCGGCCGCCCTGCGCTGGCGGCTCGCACAAGGGGACCGGCACACCGTCTCGCGGGCCGACCGCGCCCGCGTGCTGGCCGGGCTTCCCGTTGCCGTCGACCTCCTGGTTTCCGGGCTGCGCGCCGGCGGCGCCCTGGAGGACGCGCTCGGCGCCGTCGCGATGTCCCTGCGCGGGCCGCTGGGGCGCTCGCTCGGTGAGGTCGCCGAGCAACTGCGGCTCGGTGCCGAGCCACGGGCCGCCTGGGCCGCGGCGGCCGATACCGAGGAGTTCGCCGCGATCGGGCGTGCGCTGGCGCGCGCGAGCGAGAGCGGTGCACCGGTGGCCGCCATCCTCGAACGCCATGCCGCCGAGATCCGCGACACAGCCCGCGTCCGCGCCCTCGCACGCACCCAACGCCTCGGTGTTCTCAGCGCGGCTCCGCTCGGCCTGTGCTTCCTGCCCGCCTTCGTCCTCATCGGCGTGGTGCCACTGGCCGCGAGCCTGATCTCGGGTCTGACCCTGCCGTGAACAGGACTCCGTCCGACGGTTCGGGCAGGCGAGGCCCGCACCGAGCGGATGAGGCCGAGCAGCAGGGGCCGAGACCTCCGCCCCCGCCGCCTCGTCGCGAGGACACCCGGCGGAAGCCCGAGCTGATCGCGCCTGTCAGCGGGTCCGGGGAAGGGCGGCCTCGACGTGCTCGGCTCAGGCGTCCGGGCCGTGCAGTCCCCAAGGCGAGCGGTGCGGGCCGGCTCGGGCGTGGGCGGTGACGGACCCGAGCCGCATCCGGGCGGGAACACGCGTGCTCACGTGCAGCGAAAGATCTGCTGCGAGTCGGCATCGCGTCAGTTCGGCACCGTTGGCCTCGGCGGTCGCGCGCGCAGCGGCGCAAGACGAGCGCTCCCCTTCGGACAACCGCTCCGCTCCCGCGAGCGCGGCAAGGTCGGCCGCCGTCGCCGCCCGGTGGCGATCGACCCGTACCCCTGCCACAAGCACGACCGCCGAGGCGGCGAACAGCACCACGCCGCACAGGGCGAGCACCCAGACGGTCGCCGACCCGGCGTCTGCGCCGCGCCGGGCCGCGTGCGCAAGGGCAGGGACTCCGCCACAGGGCACGTGTGGCCGCGCCGTCTCTCCCGCCGCTCGACGGGGGGCGACCGGCCGCCCCCGGAAGGCGGCCCCGGGCCCTGATATCACGGACCCGCTCGACATTCCGCCGGGCAGGGGCCGGGCGCCGCTGCCGCTCCGCCGGACTCGGCGGCCTCGGACTCCTCGGGTTCGCCTGCACCCTGCCCGTCCAGTGCTTCCTGGCCGCTCCCCCGCCCTTCCACCGCTGCCTCGCCGTGCCCCGGCACCATCGGGCCCTCCAGACCTCCCAGGGACTCCAGCTCTTTCGAGGGCTCCAGGGACTCCAGCGGCGTGGCGGCGACGCCCTCGACCTCTATCGGCAGGTCTGCCAGCGGACCGATCGGAACCGGAGCCGTGACGGTCACCCGCGCCATGCCGCCGCCGGTCGCGAGCTCGACCCGCGCCGAGTCGGGGGCGATGCGGTCGACCGCTGCGCGGACGGCGTGTCCGGTCTCGCCGCGAGCCAATGCGCGCGCGCCGGTGCGTGCGGAGTCGACGCAGGCCACGTGGACCGCCCCCGCCTGGACCGCCGCCAGTGCTACACCGAGCATGAGCACGAGGCTGGGCAGCGCGGCCGCGGTCTCGGCGGTGACGCCGCCCCGCTCATCCGTCGATCTGCAGCGCATCGGTGACGATCCGGGTGACGGCGGCGCGGACTTCGTCGCTTGTGAGGATCGCGAACAGGACAGCCGCGAATGCGCAGGCCGTCACGGTCCCGAGCGCGTACTCGGCAGTCGACATGCCGCGGTCGCCGCGCATCGCGGCGCGTGGCCGGGCGCCGAGGACGGCGCCGCTGCCGCGGATCGCCGCCGCTGCAGCGGCAAGGCTCACGAACTCCGCGGTCCGGCGCCGGCCGCCCCGCACACGCCGCGCACGCTGTACGCACCGCACCCGGCCGAATGCGGTCGATGGCCGTCGATGCGACACACGCGGTGTTGGAAGGAGAAAGGGGACAACGGACACGGCTGCCTCCAAGCGGTGGACACACCGTGAGTCGGTTCGATCACACGGTCTGTATCCACCATCGCCCGGCAGGCCGGCGGCCGAAAGCCGGATTCCCAGGCTGTGGACGATGCACACCGCCGGAATCCGCGCCGGACGCCGCCTCTGCTGGACCCTCCTATCCCGCCGGGCCGCCAGACCCGCCGCGCTCGACGAACCTCACCGCCTGCCACGCCGGAGACCACCGCCCCTGGCCACCGGCTTCGGGGGCCGCGGCGGGGCATGGCCCTGCGCTTCTCGCGGCGCCCCGCTACGCCGAACCGCGCCGCGCGCCGCTACGCCCCGCCGTCGAGGACGGCGTCGATCAGGCGCAGAGCGCCCGACTTGCTGAGGGGGTCGTTTCCGTTGCCGCACTTGGGCGACTGGATACACGAAGGGCAGCCTTCGGCGCACTCGCAGCCGGCGATGGCCTGGCGGGTCGCGGTCAGCCATTCGCGGGCCGCCGCGTAGCCGCGTTCGGCGAACCCGGCGCCGCCCTCGTGACCGTCGTAGACGAAGACCGTCAGGCAGCCGGTGTCGGCGTGCAGCGCGGTCGAGACACCGCCGATGTCCCAGCGGTCGCAGGTGGCGAACAGCGGAAGCAGGCCGATCGCGGCGTGCTCGGCGGCGTGAGCGGCTCCGCGCACGTCCACGTCGGCCTTGCGCAGCCGGTCGGTCGCCTCGGGCGCGAGGGTCCACCACACCGCACGCGAGTTCAGCCGCCGCTCGGGCAGGTCCAAGGGCTGCTCGCCGAGGACCGCACCGGTGCGGACGTCGCGCTTGAGGTAGGAGACCACTTGGCGGGTGACCTCGACCTCGCCGAACCGCACGGCCGACTCCGGTCCCCAGTCCCGGCCGCGCAGCGTGCGCAGCACCTCGACCTCGGTGGTGTCGCGCGCCCAGGTGCTGTGGTCGGGGGCCTCGCTGTGCACGAGAGCCACCGACTCCTCCAGGTCGAGCGCGTCGACCACGTAGGTCAGCCCTTGGTGCAGGTAGACCGCGCCGTCGTGGACGGTGCCGTGCGCGGCGGCCTCGTCGACGGTGCCCAGCAGCTGGCCGCTGGAGGAGTCGACGATCTGCACCGGGGGTCCGCCCGACCCGCGCAGGTCGGCCAGTGCGGAGGCGCGGTCGCGCCGGGTCCAGAACCAGCCGCGCGGACGGCGGCGCAGCAGGCCCTGCTCGACCAGGCCGTCGAGCACGCCGGCGGCTTCGGAGCCGAACAGGTCGAGGTCGTCGCGGGTCAGCGGGATCTCCGACGCGGCCGCGCACAGGTGCGGGCCCAGGACGTAGGGGTTGTCGGGATCGAGCACCGCGGCTTCGACCGGCCGCCCGAAGACGGCTTCGGGATGGTGCACCAGATAGGTGTCCAGCGGGTCGTCGCGGGCGATGAAAACCGCCAGCGCGTCGCCTCCGGTACGGCCCGCGCGCCCGGCCTGCTGCCACAGCGACGCCAGGGTGCCCGGCCATCCGGTGATGACCACGGCGTCCAGGCCGGTGATGTCGACGCCGAGCTCGAGCGCGTTGGTCGTCGCCAGCCCGAGCAGCTCGCCGCTGCGCAGCGCGTCTTCCAGGCTCCGCCGGTCGTCGGCGAGGTACCCGGCGCGGTAGGCGGCGACGCGCTCCGACAGCCTGCCGCCGGGCGGCCCGCCCGCCCCGCCCGTGCCAGTGCGAACCGTGCCCTCCACGTCCGCCGGCTTCTCCACGTCCGCCGGTGCCGCCCCGCCCCCGTCGGCGCTCCGCCCACGCAGGCGCGCCGCGGAGCGGGACTCGCGCTCGCGCAGGATGCGCTGCGCGGTCAGCGCCACCACCTCCGACGCCTGGCGGGACCGGACGAAGGCGAGCGTGCGCACGCCCTCCTCGGCGAGATCGGCCAGGACGTGGGCGGCCTCGGCCGGCGCCGTGCGACGCACGGGTGCGCCGTTCTCGCCCTTCTCGTCGGTCAGCTCCGGCTCGATCAGCGCGAAGCGCAGCTCCGGGCGCGGGGAGGCGTCCTCGGTGACGGCGCGCACCGGCAGGCCGATCAGCCGGGAGGCGCTCTCCTCGGGGGTGCCCGTGGTGGCCGAGGCGAGAATGAAGACGGGCTCGCTGCGGTAGCGGGCGCAGATCCGCCGCAGCCGCCGCACGATCTGGGCGACGTGCGAGCCGAACACGCCCCGGTAGCGGTGTGCCTCGTCGATCACGACGTAGCGCAGCCGCCGCAGGAACGGCGACCATGCGGCGTGGTTGCCCAGGACCGCGTGGTGCAGCATGTCGGGGTTGGTCAGCACGTAGTTGGCGTTCGCGCGGATCCAGGCGCGCTCCTCGCGCGGGGTGTCGCCGTCGTAGGCGGCCGGGCGCAGGTAAGAGAGGCCGAGACCGGCCACCGCGCGCCGCTGGTCGGCGGCCAGCGCCTTGGCCGGGGAGATGTAGAGCACCGTTCCGCCCTGCTCGGCGGCTTCGGCGCAGGGCAGCAGGAAGGAGAGCGATTTCCCCGACGCGGTGCCGGTGGCTATGATCACATTGCTACCGGAGCGCGCGAGATCCGCGGCGGCCGCCTGGTGGGACCACGGAGCCGTGATCCCCTGATCAGCGAGCCGCTCACGTACAGAGGACGGTGTCCAGTCTGGCCAGTGTTCGCTTACCCCGCGGCCATGCGGCAGCAGCTCCACATGTGTCACCTGCGAATTCCGGGTATGGTCACGCCACAACCGGTGATGCGCGGGCTCCCCTGGGGAAGCGTCCCCGCGTGCGCGGGGAGCGGATCCGGTCAACCCGACCCCTCCTCGGCAGGCAGCACGTGTGATGGCACTGATCGACCCCCGTTTCAGTGTGGCATCCGCGGGAAGGGTTCCGCGCTGTCGCGGTTTCTTGTGCATAACAGGCAGATGCGAAGGGCAAGCGTGGTTGAATGCCGCACTGTGGGGTAACGCCCGGCAGAGATCACTCGCGGCTTTTCGCGGTTCGGCGCTGGAGGACTAGTGGACTTGAAGCTTGATCACCACACGCAGGACGACACGGAGATCGTCGTCGTCGAGGGTGAGATCGACGTCTATACCGCGCCCCGGCTGCGTGAGCTGCTGATCGATCTCGTCAACAAGGGCAACTTCCACCTCGTGGTGAACATGGAGAAGGTGGAGTTCCTCGACTCGACGGGTCTCGGCGTGCTCGTTGGCGGCCTGAAGCGGGTGCGGGCGCACGACGGCACACTCGACCTGGTGTGCACACAGGAGCGCATCCTGAAGATCTTCCGGATCACCGGACTGACCAAGGTCTTCGGCATCTACGACTCCGTCCAGGAAGCCATCGACAAGCGCCAGTCCAAGTAGCTGCGTTACGAGCGATCCCATGGCACTCGTCCAGCTCACGATCAGCGCGCTGCCCGCCCATGTGCGCACGGCCCGGCTCATGGCCACGGCCGTGGCCAGGCGGGCAGGCATCGCCGAGTCCGCCCTCGACGAGATTCGGCTGGCGGTCGGCGAGGCGTGCTCCCGTGCCGTCGAGGCGCACCGCGTCCACTGCCCCGGGCGTCCGATCCAGCTCGATCTGATCGACAGGGCCGACACCACCCGGGAAGCCGATGCGTCTTCCGGCAAACCCGCCGAACGCGCGTCCCACAACGGCAAGGCGGCACAGCGCTTCGAGGTCGTGGTGTTCGACTGCGCTCCGGCCAAGGAGCCGGCGACGGCATTCGAAGACCCCGCCGCCGAGCTCGACATCGCTGACGGCGCCCCGTCCGACGGGGTTTCGGGGCTCTCACCCGATGTCGGCCTCGCCGTGATCCTCGGACTCGCCGACGAGGTCAGCATCGAACCGCACGAGGACGGCACCGTCGTCCGGATGAGCTGGCCCCTGGGCAAATCCGACCCCGACGCCGACTCCGAACTCGTCGGCTGAGGCGCTTCAGCGCCGTTCCCGCCCCGCGTCGGCCCGGCCTCCGCGGGGCGGCGGCGCGACCCGCGGGACACGCGCCCGCGCGTGGCCCCCGCGACCGCGCCGACCCGTGGCCCGTGTCGGTCGGCGGTCGTCGCCCGGCGGCACCGTGGCCCGGCCGCGCGTCGGCCCTCCCCGGCCCTCAGCGGCCATACGACGCCCGCAGGTCGGCGCCGCGTGCCCACGGCCGTCGAGCGCGGACCAGCCGCGCCGTGGTCGATCCTGACCGCGTAAACGTTCACCCCGTGCTCGACCGGCCCCCGAACGCCCGCTCGATCGGGCTGCGAGCCGCGTTGGGCGGGAAGCCGTCGAGGCCGATCCTCGGCCCGCCGGCGCTTCCGCCCGCGGTCGTCAGTCGCACTCCTGGGTCGAGACCTCCCCGGACGCGGAGGCGCCCTGCTGGGCGTTGGCCGCGACCTCGTGGGCTGTGAGTACGTAGCCCGTCTCGTCCTCGTTGGTCGCCGCGGCGAAGACGACCCCGTACACGTCGCCGTCGGGGGAGATCAGCGGGCCGCCGGAGTTGCCCGGGCGGACTTCGGCGCGGATCTGGTAGATCTCCCGGCTCACCTGCTGGGAGTGGTAGAAGTCGGGCCCCTGCGCGGTCTGCTCGGCGCGGATGCGCGCGGGCACCGCGGTAAAGCCGTTGTTGCGCGGGAAGCCCGCGACCACGGCGTCGTCGCCCTTGGCCGCCTCCTGGTCGAAGTCCAGCGGCTCCAGGTCGAGGCCGTCCACGTCGAGGACGGCGATGTCCTGCTGCGGATCGTAGAGCACCACCGTGGCGGTCAACTGCTGGCCGGAACGGGTGACCACCCGCAGATCCTGGGTGACGCCGGCGACCACGTGCGCGTTGGTCATGATGTGCCCGTCCGAGTAGACGAACCCGGTCCCCTCGACGCGCCGCTGGCAGCTGGGCGCGGTGCCCAGCACCTTGACCACGCTCTGGCTGGCGTCGCGCAGCCCCGGGGTGTCGAGGACGTCGGGGTCGGGCGGCTGCACCTCGGCCGGCTCGCCGGTCCCCAGGCCGCTGAACACCTGGGGGAACGCGCTCTGGTCGACGATCCGGCGGAATTTGGAGAACCACGTCTGGGTCACCTCGGGCATGGCCCGGTCGACCGCGTGCAGCACCCGCGACTGCTGAACCTGAGTGTTGAGTACGGGGATCGCGGAGTTGGCGACGGCGCTGCCGACCAGCCAGGCCACCAGCAGCACCGACAGCGCGCTGACCAGGGCACCGCCCATCGCGTCGAGGACCCGCGCGGACTCCCAGGTGACGCGGTTGCGCACCACGGCGCCCAGATAGGAGGCGGCGAACTGGCCCATGGCCGCGCACAGGAACACCACGGCGACCGCGAGCAGAGCCTGGCGCCCGGCGTCGGCCACCACCTGCTGGATGAGCGCCGGCGCGCCAAGGGCGGCCAGCACCCCTCCGCCGATGAAACCGGCGAAGCTCATGACCCCGACGATGAACCCCTGCCGGTATCCCGACGCCGCGAAGAGGAGCACCAGGACCACCAGGGCGGCGTCGAGGACGATGCCGTCCATCATCACCTCGCGCTCTTCTCAGCTCTTGCGGCGGCCGGCCGGCGGCGATGCCGCGCGACCGTCCTCGTCGGGTCCGCCGGGCAGGGGGACGGGTTCCGCCTCCGCGCCGTCCAGCCAGGGCCGCTCCCAGCCTCCCAGAACGAGCAGCCGGTTCAGAATCGCGGCGGTGAATCCCCAGACCAGCATGCCGCGGACGCGGAACGCGGGCCCGGTGGTTCCGTTGGGGTGGCGCACACGCACCCGGTTGGCCGGATCTGCGAGCTCGTCGACGGGCACCCGCACCACCCCGGCGACCTCACCGGAGTCCGCGGGGTGCACGTCGGAGGGTTCGCGCCACCACGCCAGCACGGGCACCACGCGAAAGCCGCTGTGACGGATGAACAGTTCGGGCAGCCTTCCCAGCAGTTCGATACCGACCGGGTCGACTCCCGTCTCCTCCACGGCTTCGCGGACTGCGCAGTCCTCGGGCCCTTCGTCATCGGGCTCGAAGGAGCCGCCGGGGAAGGCGGGCTGGCCGGAGTGGCGCCGCAGCCCGTTGTTGCGCTGGATCAGGAGCACGTCGGGGCCGTGCTCGCCCTCGCCGAACAGGATGAGCACGGCGGACCTGCGCCCACCGGACTCGGGCGGGCGCATCGTCGCGGGCACGGCCATGCGCCCGCCCGCGCGGGCGAGGGAGGCGAGCCAGTCGGGGGTGCTGACCTCGGGCGCGCCACCGCGCGCCTCGCCGGCCTCCGCGTCGTGGCCGTCCTGGCGCCGCTCGCCGTATTCCCGTGCGGTCATGCTGTGCGCGTCTCCTCCCGGCCGTTGCCTCCGCCTGATGCGAACCGCCTAGGAGAACGGGCCATTCCGCACCAGCGCCGCCGCGGTGTCCTCATCGGTGGGTCCCTCGCCGAACGAGGGGCACCAGCGGGCGAGTTCACAGGCACCGCAAGCGGGGCGCCGCGAGTGGCAGACGCGGCGGCCGTGCCAGATCAGGCGATGCGAAAGCAGGGTCCAGTCTTTGGGCGGGAACAGGCCGCCGATCGCGTGCTCGACCTTGACGGGATCGGTCTCCTCCGTCCAGCGGAAGCGGCGCACCAGGCGGCCGAAATGTGTGTCGACGGTGAGCCCCGGTACGCCGAAGGCGTTGCCCAGCACCACGTTGGCGGTCTTGCGCCCGACGCCGGGCAGCCGCACCAGGTCGTCCAGGTCGCCGGGGACATCGCCGCCGTACTCGTCGCATAGCTTCCGGCCCAGGCCAAGGATGCTGTTGGTCTTGGAGCGGTAGAAGCCGGTGGAGCGGATCAGCCCCTCCAGCTCCTCGCGGTCGGCGGAGGCGTAGTCGGCCGCCGAAGGGTAGCGGGCGAAGAGCTTCGGGGTCACCTGGTTGACGCGCTTGTCGGTGCACTGCGCCGACAGGATGGTCGCTACCAGCAGCTCCAGCGGAGAGGTGAAATCAAGCTCACAGTGCGCATCGGGATACAACCGGGCCAATTCCCGGTTGACCCGTCGGGCGCGTCTCACGAGTGCGAGACGCGACTCACCCGTGGGTGTCCGCGCCGCGCCGTCGTCAGGTGCGGCGTCGGACGGGGTGGTCTGAGCAGGGGTGGCAGGATCTCCGAGCACGCCCCAAAGACTACGTATCCCGCGGCGGCGTCCGCGCCCGGGCGGCCGCGGCGGGGGCCGCGCCCCCGAGAGCGGCGTGCCATGTCGGCAATGTCGGAGTTCGGCGGGCCGGACCCTTCGGGAACGGGATTGCAACTAGGATCGGATGCGCTGACGTCGGCCGTGGCGGTCGGCTTGTCACCCGGGCGACAAGCCGAGGCAACGAAGTGGTTTCCCACCGGGGTGCGATATACGTCACACTGTTGACGGTCAGGCTTGCAAGGAGGAAGTGGTGGACGAGACCAACGAGGTGCTGCGCAAGGCCCCTCTTTTCGAGGCACTCGACGAGGAGGGTGCCGCCGCGCTTCGCGCCTCGGTGAGCGAGGTCCGGTTGGGCCGCGGCCAGACGCTCTTCTCCGAGGGCGACGAGGGCGACCGCCTCTACGTGATCCTCAGCGGCAAGGTCAAGCTGACCCGCGCCGCTGTCGACGGCCGCGAGAACCTGTTGAGTGTCCTGGGCCCGAGCGAGATGTTCGGCGAGCTGTCCCTGTTCGACCCCCGCCCGCGCACCGCCAGCGCCATCGCCGTCACCGACGCCGTGCTGGCGGGTCTGGGCCACGACGACCTGCGCCCGTTCATCGCCCAGCAGCCCCAGGTCAGCCTGCAGCTGCTCAAGGCGCTCGCCAGCCGGCTGCGCCGGACCAACGACGTCATGAGCGACCTCGTCTTCACCGACGTGCCGGGGCGTGTCGCCGGGCAGCTGCTCGACCTCGCCGACCGCTTCGGCAAGGAGGGCGAGGACGGCCTGCACGTGCACCACGACCTGACCCAGGAGGAGCTCGCCCAGCTCGTCGGCGCCTCCCGCGAGACCGTCAACAAGGCACTGGCGGAATTCGCGCTGCGCGGGTGGCTGCGCATAGAGGCCAAGGCCGTCGTGCTGCTCGACGTCGAGCGGATGCGTCGGCGCGCGCGCTGACACCGCGCTCGCACCGGCGCGCGCGCTGACACCGCGCTCGGACCCCCCGCAGACCGAGGAGGCGGCCGGCAGCGCGGACGCCCGCGGCGCCGCCGCAACGACCACCGGGCCCGGCCATGTGCCGGGCCCGTCGGCTGCGCGGCGACCGGTTCCGGGGGCGGCGGCGCGCCGCCGCCGTCGCTCCCGCCGGAGCCCCCTCAGGCCTCGCCGAGCTCGCCGGGGATGTCGCCGCGCTTGGCCAGGTACCGCAGCTGCGCCCGCACCGAGGAGCGCGCGGCCGGGACCACCGCCTCCTCGATGCCCGCGTAGACCCGCGCGACGATCTCGTCGGCCGTGCTGTCGCCCGCGGCGACGGCCGCAGCGACCTGGGACAACCGGGCCTCGCGGTGGTCGATGTACTCGGTGAGCCGGTCCAGCGGCTCGGTGCAGATGGGCCCGTGGCCGGGCAGCAGCGCCCGCACGCCGGTGGAGACCGCCAGGTTCCGCAGCCGGTACAGGGAGTCCATATAGGCGGCGAGGCCGTCGTCGGCGAGCATCGTGGTCCCGCTGCCCAGCACCGTGTCGCCGGTGAGCACCACGTCGTCGGCGGGCAGGTGGAAGCAGACCGAGTCGGAGGTGTGGCCGGGCGCGGCCACTACGCGCAGCTCCAGCCCGTCGACCTCGACCACCTCGCCGTCGGGGAGGTCGTCGCCGCCGATCCGCATTCCCGGTTCGACCGCGTGCACCGGCGCGCCCGTCAGCTCGGCGAAGTAGCGCGCGCCCTCGCTGTGGTCGGGGTGGTGGTGGGTCAGCAGCGTCGCGGCGACCTGGGCGCCCTGCTCCTGCACCGTGCGGGCCACCCGTTCCAGGTGGCGCTCGTCGTGGGGGCCGGGATCGATCACGATGACGCCCCGCGCGCCCGGCTCGCGCAGGACCCAGGTGTTGGTGCCTTCGAGCGTCATCGGGCCGGGATTCGGGCATAGGACGCAGTTGGCGCGCAGTGTTCCGGAACCGTCGATCCTCATCGCACCTCAGTCTCTCTCGCCGGGCGGCGCCGGCAGGGGTGGGGGGTTCGCAGTAGAGGGCTCAGCGCCGGGGGTAGGGCACGCCATCGGGCACGACGAAACGCAGCTCGCCGCCGATCTCGCGCATGGCGGGCTCGATGGGGACGATCTCGCGCCGGGCCGCGAGTGCGGCCGCCGGCGACCCGTACTCGGCCAGCTCGGCGCAGGTGGTCACGGTCGGCGGCAGCATCTCCAGTTCACCGCGCTGCCAGGCGGCCACGGCGTCAGCAGGGCGCATCCACGCGACGCGGTCGGCCTCGCCGCCCACGTCGCGGGTGTGCTGGCCCGCGGGCAGGGCGGCGGCGAAGAACCGGGTGTCGAAGCGCCGCGCCTCCCGCCGCGGGGTGATCCAGCGCGACCAGGCGCGCAGCAGGTCGCTGCGCAGCATCAGGCCGCGGTCCGCCAGGAATCCGGTGAACGACAGCGTGCGCCCGACCAGCGCGGTGCGGTCGGCCTCCCAGTCCGCGCCGCGCGTGTCGGCGACCACGCCGCCCGCGGGCGGGCCGGCCAGCAGCACGCCCGACTCCTCGAAGGTCTCGCGCACGGCGGCGCAGACCAGGGCGCGCGCCATCGGCTCAGCTACTCCCAGCCGCCCGGCCCACTCGGCCGGCGGCGGACCCGCCCACCGGATGCCGGGCTCGGTGTCGCGCTCGTCCACCCCGCCACCGGGGAACACGTGCATGCCGGGAGCGAACCGCATGGTGGCCGCACGCCGCAGCAGGTAGACCTCCGGTCCGCCGGCGGCGCTCTCGCGCAGCAGCATCACCGTGGCGGACGGACGCGCTTCGGCGCCCGCCTCCCCGCAGCGGTCGTGCTCCCGTGTCATGGCCGTCGTCCTCCCGTCGTCGTGGCGAACGAGCGCCACCGCGTCCGGCGCGGTCCTCAGCCGGCCTCGACGATCATCTCCACCTCGACGGGCACGTCCAGCGGCAGCACCGCAACGCCGACCGCGCTGCGGGCGTGCGTGCCGGCCTCGCCGAAGACCTCTCCGAGCAGTTCGCTGGCGCCGTTGACGACCTGCGGCTGCCCGGTGAAGGACGGGTCGCTGGCCACGAACCCGACCACCTTGACGATCCGGCGCACCCGCGACAGCTCGCCGACCTCGGCCTTGACGGCGGCGATCGCGTTCAGCGCGCACACCGCCGCCAGCTCCTTGGCCCGCTCCGGGGACACCTCGGCGCCGACCTTCCCGGTGCCGGCCGGCTTGCCGCCTACCAGCGGCACCTGTCCGGACACGTAGACGTGGTCGCCGGTGCGCACCGCCGGCTGGTAGGCGGCCACGGGCGGCACCACGTCGGGCAGGGTGAGCCCCAGCCCGGTCAGACGCTCTTCGGGGGTGGCCATCACTCCTTCTCCCGCTTCATGTAGGCCACCATCTGCTGGTTGCGGGGATCCCCGTCGACCGACGGGCCGGGGATGACTGAGACCAGGTCCCAGCCGTCCTCCCCCCAGTTGTCCAGGATCTGCTTCGTCGCGTGCGACAACAGCGGCACTGTCGCGTACTCCCACTTCGTCATAGCCGCCACCTTACTTTCCGGACCCGCCGATCAGGCCGCCGCCCGACGGTCCCGCGGCGCTCCGCGCACACGCCGCCGGGCGCGCACGCGACCCGCGCCCACCGGGAACATAGAATCCGAGGAGTGAGTGCACGCGATCGCGACGGGGACGCCGTCCGGCTCCATGTCGTCACCGGCAAGGGAGGCACCGGCAAGACCACCGTGGCCGCCTCTCTCGCGCTGGCCCTGGCCGCCGGCGGACGCACGGTACTGCTGGTCGAGGTCGAGGGGCGCCAAGGGATCGCGCGGCTCTTCGGCACCCGCCCCCTGCCTTACGAGGAGCGTGCGATCGCCGCTGCGCCTGAGGGCGGCCGGGTGTGCGCGCTGGCGGTCGACGCCGAATCGGCCCTGCTGGAGTACCTGGAGATGTTCTACGGCATGCGGCGGGCCGGGCAGGTGCTGACCCGCTTCGGCGCGGTCGACTTCGCCACCACGATCGCCCCGGGCATGCGCGACGTGCTGCTGACGGGCAAGGCCACCGAGGCGGTCCGGCGCCGCGAAGGCGACCGGCGGCGCGGCGGCCGCGACGCCGGCGGCAGGAGCCACGTCTACGACGCGGTGGTCGTGGACGCGCCGCCCACCGGCAGGATCGCCCAGTTCCTCAACGTCAACGCCGAGGTCGCGGGCCTGGCCCGGGTGGGGCCGATCCGCAACCACGCCGACAAGGTCATGGCCACCCTCCGTTCGACCCGCACGGCCGTGCACTTCGTGACCGTGCTGGAGGAGATGCCGGCGCAGGAGACCCTCGACGGCATCGGCGAGATCCGCGCGGCCGGGCTGAACGTGGGCTCGCTGATCATCAACATGGTGCGGCCGCCGTTCTTCGCGGAGCCGGTGCTGCGGGAGGTCGCCGGAGGCTCCTTCGACACCGGGGCGCTGGTGCGCGGCGTCAAGGCGGCGGGGCTGGAGGACGCCGAGGAGACCGCGCGCACCCTCGCCCAGGAAGTGGCCGAGCATGCACAGCGGGTGGCCGGCGAGTCCGGGATCCGCGCGCGCCTGGACGGCCTCGACCGGCCCCGTCTGGAGCTCCCGCTGCTGAGCCGCGGAGTGGGTCCCGAGGAGCTGGACGACCTGGCCGAGCGCCTCCGGGAGCAGGGAGTATGAGCGAACAGGAGCCCGGCGGCCGGGCGCGCGGCACGGCCGCGCCGGACTTCGACGTCGACGCTCTGCTGTCGGACGGCGACACCCGGATCGTGGTGTGCTGCGGCTCCGGCGGTGTCGGCAAGACCACGACCGCCGCGGCGCTGGGCGTGCGCGCGGCCGAGTTGGGTCGCCACGCGGTGGTCATCACCGTCGACCCCGCCCGGCGGCTCGCGCAGTCGATGGGGCTGCGAGAACTGGATAACTCGCCGCGCCCGGTCGAGCTGTCCGCAACGCTCGGCGCGGAGGGTCCCGGGTCGCTGCACGCGATGATGCTCGACATGAAGCGCACGTTCGACGAGATCGTCGAGGCCCACGCCGACCCCGAGCGCGCGCGCCAGATCCTGGCCAATCCCTTCTACCAGTCGCTGTCCTCCAGCTTCTCCGGCACGCAGGAGTACATGGCGATGGAGAAGCTGGGGCAGCTGCGCCAGTCGGGCGACTGGGACCTGATCGTCGTCGACACCCCGCCGAGCCGGTCGGCGCTGGACTTCCTGGACGCACCCGAGCGGCTGGGCCGCTTCCTCGACAGCAGGCTCATCCGCATCCTGGGGGCTCCGCCGGCGACCGGCGCGTTCAAGGTGCTGGGCGCCGGGGTGGGCATGGTGACGGGCGTGATCGCCAAGATCGTGGGCGCCCAGGTCCTCAAGGACGTGCAGAGCTTCGTCTCGGCGTTCGACGCTGTCTTCGGCGGGTTCCAGGAGCGCGCGGACCGCACTTACCGGCTGCTGCAGGCGCGCGGAACCGGGTTCGTGGTCGTCGCGGCGCCCGAGGACGACGCGCTGCGGGAGGCGGAGTTCTTCATCGAGCGGCTGCGCGAGGACCGCATGCCCCTGGCCGGAATCGTTCTCAACCGGGTGCACCGCACCGCGGTCCGCGGCCTGCCCGAGCAGACCGCCGCGACTGCCGCTGCGGAGCTTGAAATCGCCGGCGAGCACGATCTGGCCGCGGCGGCGCTGCGCCTGCACGCCGAGCGCGCGCGGGTGCAGCACCGCGAGCAGTGGCTGATGGGGCGGCTGGCGGCCGCCCACCCGGGCGTTCCTTCGGCGGAGGTGCCGGCCCGTCCCGAGGATGTGCACGACCTCGCCGGGCTGGCCGGGATCGGCCGCGCGCTGGGGCGCGGCTGAGATCTCGGCCACCGGCGCCGATCCGCCCGTTAGGGACCCCACCGCAGCGGGCAGCGGGACGAGCGCCGCCGCATCGCCGCACCGCCGCACCGTCGGGGGCGCGGCGGCGCTCGAACCGAGCAGGACCCGGTGCAGGCCGTGCGCGACGGGCAGGAGCCAACCGGCCGTCCAGTGCTCGGCCTTTGTGAAACCGCGGAAGGGGGCGGGCGGCCCGATGCCGGATTCGCGCGGCAGCGTACGCCTGCCGTCCCGCTACCCCGCCCGGACTCCGGGCTCGCCGTGGCCGGCGCCGTCATCGGCGGCGCCGCCCTGCTCGCGGTACCGGCGGCGTGCGTCGAGCAGCAGCTTCGCCCACGATGCGACGTCGGGCCTGCGGCGCAGCAGCGCCCGCCGCTCGCGTTCGGTCATCCCTCCCCAGACGCCGAACTCGATCCGGTTGTCCAGTGCGTCGGCCAAGCACTCGGTGCGCACGGGGCACCCCCGGCAGATGAGCTTGGCCCGGTTCTGCGCGGCTCCCTGCACGAAGAGCGCGTCGGGGTCGGTCTCGCGGCACAGGCCGTGTGCGGCCCAGCCCGGCATCCACATGTCTCCCACTCCCAAGTCCAGCATGTGCGGTCGTCGAAAGAGCCGGCGGGCGCGGTCGCCGACTCCGGTCGCAATGAGGGCGGGGGACACATGGAAGACCCGCGGCGGCCGCTTCCCAGGGCGCAGGCAGCCTGGTAGCGGAGAGCGACGAGTCAGAAGCTCTGCGTGTCCCCCTGATTGCTGCGGAAGAACCTATGATTCGCGCACGTGGTCCGCCAGGCCCCAGCAGGCTCATATCGGATCTAACCCAGGTGGGTCATTGCGTTCGGGCGCTCCATCAGATCCACCGCGCGGGCGGCTGGCGACCACCGGTTCCGACTGCTCGGTATGGCATCCACAATGGAGAACGGCCTCGGTGCCGCCGGTGCGCCGAAACGTCCGAAACTACGGACATCGACGGCGGCGCCCGTCGCGGTTCGCACGTAGTCTTAGGGGGTGGGTCAGGGGACAATGCTGCAGAAAATCGGTCAACTGGTCGGCGTCGGAGTTGTCGCCGGGGTACTCGTAGCGGCACTCGCGCTGCCCGCTGTCGGCGGGCTCGGTATCACCGCACGCAACGTCGCCACCGGGTTCCTGAACATGCCGGGTGACTTGGAGACCCCTCCTCCTCCCGAGCGCTCGGTCATCTACGACCGCGACGGCGAGGTCATCGCCGAGATCTACGACCAGAACCGCGAAGTGGTCGGCTTCAAGGACATGGCCCCGGTCATGCGCGAGGCGATCGTGGCGATGGAGGACTCCAAGTTCTACGAGCACGGCGGCATCGACATCGCCGGCACGTTCCGCGCCGCCGTCCGCACCATCAGCGGCAACGTCGAGGGCGGCTCCTCCATCACCCAGCAGTACGTGAAGAACGTCCTCGTCGAGAGCGCCGACAGCCAGGCCGAGCAGGAGGAGGCCCGCGAGACCACGCTGGGCCGCAAGGTCCGCGAGCTGCGCTACGCCATCGCGCTGGAACAGCGGATGTCCAAGAACGAGATCCTCGAGGGCTACCTCAACATCGCCTACTTCGGCGACGGGGCCTACGGCGCCGAGTCCGCCGCGCAGCACTTCTTCGGTGTCAGCGCCTCCGAGCTGAACCTCACCCAGGCCGCCACGCTCGCCGGAACGGTGCGCTACCCCTACCTGTACAACCCCCGCCTCAACCCCGATGCCGCCGAGAACCGGCGCAATGTCGTGCTGGACCGCATGGCCGACACCGGGCGGATCTCCGAGGCGAAGGCCGAGGAGGCCAAGGCCGCCGACCTCGGGCTGGACATCACCAGTCCCAGTAACGGCTGCATGCCCAGTGAGCAGCCGTTCTTCTGCGACTACGTGGTCCAGCAGATCGAGCAGAACAAGCGTTACGGCGAAACCGAGACCGAGCGCGCCCGCTGGCTGCGCACGGCCGGACTGCAGATCCACACCACGCTGGACATGGACATGCAGGACGCGGCGCAGAAGGCCGTCGACGAGTGGGTGCCGCGCAAGAACAAGTCGCGCAAGGTCGCGGCCGAGATCCTGATGGCCCCGGGCAGCGGGGCGATCCGGGCGATGGCCCAGAGCCGCAACTACGGACCCGACGAATCCAACCTCGGCGAGACGTCGATCAACTTCGCCGTCGACGCCAACGACGGCGGAAGTACGGGGTTCCAGGCGGGGTCGACGTTCAAGCCCTTCACCCTCGCCGCGGCTCTCAAGGCCGGCAAGGAGTTCAGCACCTCCTACAGCACCGGCAACACCACGACCATCACCGGCCAGCGCAACTGCAGCGGCGGGCGCCTGGCTCCGTGGACACTCAGCAACGCGGGCGACACCAAGGGCGGCAGCACCAACAACATGGTCAGCGGCACCAAGGGCTCGGTGAACACCTACTTCGCCAGCCTTCAGGCGGACGTGGGGCTGTGCAACGTCATCCGGATGGCCGAGACGCTCGGCGTCCACCGGGCCGACGGCACCTCCTTCGACAACGCGCGGACCCAGGCCAACAACTCCTTCACCCTGGGCAGCGAGGAGGTCTCCCCGCTGACCATGGCCGCCGCCTACGCCACGTTCGCCTCGCGCGGTACGTACTGCAAGCCGCAGGCGATCGACAAGATCGTCGACGAGCACGCGGGCAAGACCATCGACGTCAAGTCCGAGTGCGAGCGGGTCATCAGCAAGGACGTCGCCGACGGCGTCGGCTATCTGCTGCAGCAGACCTTCAAGGGCGGCACCACCACCGGGCTGGACATCGGCCGGCCCGCGGCGGCGAAGACCGGAACGACCGACGGTTCGGCCAGCGCCTGGTTCGCCGGTTTCACGCCCAACCTCGCCGGCACGGTGTTCGTCGGCGACCCGCGCGGACCGCAGAACTACCCGCTGCGCGGCGTCACCATCGGCGGCAGGTACTACTCCCAGGTCTACGGCGCCACGATCCCGGGTCCGATCTGGCAGCAGACCATGCAGGAGGCGACCCAGGAGCTGCCCGTCGAGGACTTCGCGTCTCCGCCGTCGCAGTTCGGCAGCACCTCCGAGCCCCAGCACGAGCCGGAGGACGAAGAGGACGGCCAGAACGCCGATGAGGCCGCCAACACCGGCGGCGTCCCCGACGTGCTGGGGTTGTCGGCCGACGCGGCCCTCGGCGAACTGGAGGCGGCCGGGTTCGAGCCCAACCTGTCGTCCACAAAGGTGCGGTCCGACCAGCCGGCGGACTCCGTCGGTGCGGTCAACCCCGAGCCCGGAACCGGACTGCCCGAGGGCGCGACGGTCAACGTGTTCCTGAGCAGCGGCGGTGGCGGCGAGGACGCCGGAGGCGGCGGTTGGGCCGGCTGGGGCCAGGGCGCGCCGGGCCGCGGGCAGGACGACTAGCCGGCGGCGGCGCGGCCGCTGACGACGCCGCGGGGGTGGGGGGGGTGGCGGGCGACACGTTCGCCCGCCACCCCCGCTCGTCTGCGCAGCCGCCCGCCGATGCGGTGCGGCACTAGGCGGTGAGCTGGCGCTTGACCTCGGCGGCGACGCGGCCGCCCTCGGCACGGCCGGCCACCCGCGGAGTCACCTGCTTCATGACCTGGCCCATGGCCTTGGGGCCCTCGGCGCCGGTCTCGGCGATCACGGCGGCGACCAGGTCGCGCAGCTCGTCGTCGGCGAGTTGCCGGGGCAGGTAGTCGGCGAGCACGTCATTCTCGGCCCGCTCGGCCGCAGCCTGGTCGGTGCGGCCGCCCTCCTCGAACGCGTCGGCGGCCTCGCGGCGCTTCTTGGCCTCACGGGTGATGACGCGGACGACGTCCTCATCGCGGAGCTCGCGCGCCGCCTGGCCGGAGACCTCCTCGGTGGAGATCGCGGTGAGCACGCTGCGCAGTGTGCGGGTGCGGACGTCGTCGCGCGCCTTCATCGCGGCGGTGAGGTCGGTCTGGAGGCGGTCCTTGAGTTCGGCCATGGCGCGATCATACGGCCGCGGTCTGCGGGGCTGCGAGCGTTTTGCGCGGGGCCCGGCGCCAGGGGCCGTTGGGCAACCGGGCGGCCACGCGGTTGGAGTCGGGCTTCCCCGTTGATCTTGTAGCTATCGTCACTGAAAATCGTTTTCCTTCACGATAGCTACAAGATCGACGGGTTTGGGCCCCGCGGCAGATGCCGCGGATGCCGCAGATGCGGGCCCGGCGGCCCGCTCGGCGGGCGCATTCGGTCGCAATGTCTGACACCATCGGAAGTCGGGAGGTGCCGTGACGGTGACGACGATTCGGAAGGCGCTGCGGACGGCCGGACGGGCGGCCGCGGTCACGGGCGCGTTCGGGGTGGCCGGGGTCGTCTACGCCTCGGTGATCGAACGCAACTGGTTCCGGCTGCGCCACTACGAGCTTCCCCTCCTCGACCCGGGCAGCTCCCGGCTACGCGTACTGCACATCTCCGACACGCACCTGACACCCGGTCGGCGCATGCTGCTGGACTGGCTGCGCGGTCTGGAGGCCTACGAACCCGACTTCGTGGTCAACACCGGCGACTCCATCGCTCACCCGGACGCCATAGGGCCGTTCATCTCGGCGCTGGGTCCGCTGTTGGATCGGCCGGGCGCGTTCGTGTTCGGGTCCAACGACCTGTACTCGCCGCAGATCAAGAACCCCGCCCGCTACCTGTGGCGCAGCAGCGGCGCGGACTACGCCAAGCGCAAGATCCCCGACCTGCCCTGGCGCGAGCTGGGCGAGGCGATGAGCGAGCGCGGCTGGCTGGACCTGAACAACCGCAAGGACACGCTCAAGGCCGACGGGCGCGACGTCGCCGTGGCCGGGGTCTCCGACTCCCACATCGGACTCGACCGCTACGACGATGTCGCGGGAACCGCCGACGCCGAGGCCGACCTGCGGGTAGGCGTCCTGCACTCGCCCGAGCCGGCCAACCTCAACCGCTTCGCCGCCGACGGCTACCAACTGCTCCTCGCCGGACACACCCACGGCGGGCAGCTGTGCCTGCCCTTCTACGGCACTCTGGTCACCAACTGCGGCATCGACCGCCGCCGCGCCTGGGGACTGCACCGCTACGCTGGAACCTGGCTGCACGTCTCCGGCGGCCTGGGCACCTCGCCCACGGCCCCCGCGCGTTTCTGCTGTCGGCCCGAGGCGACGCTGCTCGATCTGGTCGCCCGGCAGTAGGCGCACCCGCGGCAGTCGGTCCCGTGCTCGGGACGGCGGGCGGCCGCCTCCGCGCACACGGATCCCCGGGACGCCCCTGACCTCCTCCGGTGCGCGGTAGGAGAATGGGGGCATGTACCGCGAGCGCGAGTCGGCGACCGGAGGGGTCGTGTGGACCGGGGCGGGCGAGGCCGACGGCCTGCACCGGGTGATGCCGGACGGATGCATGGACCTGGTCTGGGACGGCGGCGGACTGCTGGCCGCCGGGCCCGACACCGCCGCGTACTTCGCCGACTGGGGGCCGGGCGCCGTCTACGTCGGCCTGCGGCTGCCGCCGGGCACCGGTCCGGCGGCGCTGGGCGTCCCGGCACACGAGCTGCGGGACCGGCGGGTGCCGCTGGAGGACCTGTGGTCCACGGACGAGGCGCGCAGGCTCGGAGAGAAGGTGGCATTGGCGGCGGACCCGGGCGCGCCCTTGGAGCGGGCGGCCGCCCGGCGGATCGCCGCCAGCGGCGGAACCGATCCCGTGATGCGGGAGGTCGCCGCGCTGCTGGGCGCCGGCGCGTCGGTCGCCCGCGCCGCCGAGACGACGGGGCTGAGCCCGCGTCACCTGCACCGCAGGAGCCTTGCCGCCTTCGGCTACGGCCCCAGGACACTGGGGCGCATCCTCAGGTTCGAGCGCGCCCTCGCGGCGGCGCGGACGGGTACGCCCTTCGCCGAGGTCGCTGCGGCCGCCGGCTACGCCGACCAGGCGCACCTCGCCCGCGAGGCCAGGGAGCTGGCCGGAGACCCGCTGAGCGTGCTCACCGGACGGGCGGGCCGGGCCGGCGGTGCGGGCCGCCCCGTCTCCCGGTAGGCGTCCTTCTGCCCTCCGGGCCCCCTCGGTGCACCGACCGGCATGTCACCCGGCCGCCCGTCCCCGGATCCGCGGGAAGCCGGTTCACTCCAGTGGCGCGAAGAGGTCCACCCAGTGCCCGTCCGGGTCGCAGACGACGGCGTAACGCTGTCCCCACACTGCGTCCCAAGGGCTGCGGAGCCCGGTGTACCCGGCCCCGGTGAGGTCCGCGTAGAGGCCGTCCACGCCTTCGGGGCCGTCGCAGGCGAAGGCGAGCGCCATCCCGCCGCCGGAGGCCGGCTCCCAGTCGGGTACGAAGGACCGCACCGTCTCGACGGTGTCCCACAGGACGCGCAGGCCGCCCGGAAGCTGGACTTCCACATGCGGCATGCTCTCGGCCCCGTCGGGGATGTCCATTCCGATACGGCGGTAGAACGCCAGAGACGCGCCCATGTCGGCGGTGACGATTCCGACCGCGCTGAATGCTGCTGTCATGCGGACGACGCTAGACGAGGCGGCGGCCGCGGTCTTGAAGGTTTCGGTCACGCGCGTCAGCGGGGGCGGATTCCGTCCAGCACCGTAGCCACGATGTCGTCGACCAGCCCGGCAGGAACCTCGGCGGAGCGGCGCGCACCGACCGCCGGGCGGACAGCGGGCAGCGGAGGAAAGACGAGTTCGTGACAGGTGCCCACGAGCATCGTCGCGACGGCCTCGGGACGGGCGCCGGCCTCGACGCGCCCCAGCCGCTGCTCGGCACGCAGGTAGTCGGCCAGCGCGTTGTGCAGGCCCCTGCCGCCGGCCATGGGGTTGGGCAGGTCGGCGAAGCGCTCCAGCACCTTGGGGCGGGCGAACAATCCGTCGAAGGCCGGCAGGACTGCCGTGTGCACCGCGATTCCGCGGCGCAGGTACGCGCGCAGATTCTCCTCGACGGTGCCCGTCCCGGCGACGGGGACCTCCTCGGCCTCGCGCTCGACGCTGAGGACGTGCGCGTACAGCGCGTGGGCGAGGAGTTCCTCCTTGTCGGCGAAGTGGTTGTAGAGGACGCCGGCGGCGACTCCGGCCTGGCGGGCGATGTCGCGCACGGTGATGCCCGCGGCGCCGCGCTCGGCGACCAGGCGCTCGGCGGTGGCCAGCAGGTGCTCGCGCAGGGTGGGCTCGCCCTCCTGGTCGCGAAGCGCGGCGGCTGTTCGGGGTGACATCACTGGGCATCGTAGTGCGGGCCCGGCGGGACCACCTCCTCGGGGAGCCCGAGTACGAAGCCGTGCGCCGCGAGCTCGGTGAGGAACCCGACCGGGTCGACGGCCTGCTCGATGTGGTGCACCCCCGGCGCCAGGCCGGGCAGCCGACCGGCCGCCAGCGCGGCGGCCACTCCGCTCGCCCGGCTCTGCGACCGCCCGCTGAACCAGGCCGTGACCTGCCCCCGGGCGGCGGTCGCCGCGAATCCGTCGCCGCCCGCGTGCACCCGGAGCAGTGCCCGGCGCGCCGCGGCGCGAACGCGCGGACGGCGCAGCAACCGGGCGGCGAAGGGCCGCCGCGCGGCTCCCAGCAGCGGGGTCAGCGCGCGCGTGTCCAGGCACAGGCCGGTCTCGGCCGCCGGTGCGCCGAGAGTCTCGGGCAGCGTGTACTGGTCGCTGAACGGGAAGCGGTAGGCGGTGCGCAAGCCGTAGGGCGGCGGGAAGCGTATCCGCGTGGGAGCGCCGGCCTGCTCCATGCTGTCGAGGATCCAGTCGAGGGCCCCGGCGCCGTGGCGCTCTCCCGCGCCCACCAGCACGCCGATGCGGATCGGCCCTCCGCCCCCGGCGTCGGTGACGCTTCGCGCGAGCAGGTTGGTCACGCCGGGAGCGAGGCCGACGCTGAGCACGGCGGTCGCGCCGCGTTCGCGCGCGAGCCCGTCGAGGGCGGCGACAGCGCGCAGCCGCGGCGCGGACGCCGAGACGTCCAGGTACCCGATGCCGCGCCCCAGGCACGCGCGGGCGACGCGATCCCCGTCCTGCTCTGTGCACATGACCACGGCATCGGTGCCGTCGAGCGCACAGGCGAGCCCGTCGTCGCGGCCGATGTCCGCCCGCAGCGCGCGGACGCCGGGGACGGTGCCCAGCTTGGCCGCGGCGCGGCCGACAGCGACCACCTCGCCCGGGTGGAGGCGCAGGAGCGCCGCGCAGACCTCGCGGCCGACCGCGCCGGAACCGCCGATCACGGTGATCCGTTCCATGGTTGCGTCCCTTTCCGAGGCCGTGTCAAGGGCGCGTTGCCGTGACCAGCCAGGCGGTGCCCCGCAGTCGAACCGCGCCCGATCGAGCGAAGGGGCGCATGGCCGCCTCGGCGGATGCGCGTACTCGGTCGGCGGCGGGATCGCCCGTGCCGACGAGGTGCTGCACAGGCCCCCACCCGCACAGGAACGCGGCCGCGTCCGCGGGGTCGGCGCCCCAGACCTGTTCGGCGTCGACCGGCGCGACGCGCGCACCGCTGAATCCGGCAGCCGCGAGCACCTCGCGGACCCCGTCGGGGTCGGCGAGCGAGGCGGCCCTGCTGACGGGGCCGTCCGCCGCGCCGAGCGGCAGGTGCGGTGCCATCGCGCGGAAGACGTCGGCGAGGTCGTTGCCGGCCGGGTCCCTCAGCGCGAGGAACGCCAGGCGCCCCCCGGGGCGCAGGGCGCGGGCGATATTGGCGAATGCGGCCGCGGGGTCGGCGAAGAACATCACGCCGAAGCGGCTGACGGCGGTGTCGAAGGCCGCCGTCGGGAACGGATGCAGCTGCGCGTCGCCCTGCTCGAACGTGACGTTGGCGAGGCCCTCGTCGGCGGCGAGCCCGCGGGCGCGGGCGAGCATGGGCGCGGACAGGTCGACGCCCAGGGCGTCGCCGCGGTGGGCGGCGCGGGCGGTGCGCCGGGTGATCCCGCCGTTTCCGCAGCCGATGTCGAGCACGCGGTCGTCGGGCCCGATGGCCGCCGCGTGCAGCAGGTGGACGTCGAACCCCCTGTTCACCGCCTCGTAGCGCTCGTGGTGGTCCGCCCAGTGCCGGCCTTCGTAGCCGTTCCAGGCGCGGAGCTGATCGGTGTCGGCGGCCTCGTGCATTGCGGAGCTCCTACGTGCGCTTTTAAAATGAACCCATGTTCATGAACGTTCGTTCATAATGAGCCCGCAGTGGAGCGACTGTCAAGCCCGGGGCCGAGCGGGCGGCTTCAGCGCATGAGAAGGGCCCCGCGCCGTGAGCGGCCGGTCGTCGAGGCCGCCCCGGCGGCAACGGGGCCGGTGTGAAGGAAGGTGCCGGATCAGATCCCGCCGGTCGGCGGCTTGGGCGCGGCGTCGCGCGCCCTGCGGCCGGCGGCCTTGCCAGCCCGCGACGCCGCCTTGCGCGCGTCGCGGGCCGCGTGCCGGACGTCGTGGACCACCTTGGGCGGTCGGCGCCGCGGCTCGGTCGCGGTCAGCACCAGGGCGCCGAGCAGCCCGATGTCCTTGACCGCGGAGTCGCGCCCGGCGGAGTCCCAGACGTTGCCCTGCGCGGCCGCGACCAGCGACGGGACGGCCTGGGCCGCGAGCACGAGGCTGGCCGTGCGCGTCCCCCTTCCGAGCAGCAGCATGGTTCCCGCGCCGACGCCGGCCACGGCCTGGGCGCGCACCACGAGCGCCGGGTTGTCCGGGATCCACGGGCAGGAGGCGTGTACCCGGCTCACCGCCGGTGCGAGCGCCTCGGCCCGCGGGTGCGGATCACGCAGCGTCTCCACCGAGTCGACGATGAACGGGGCTGCGAGCAGGCGTTGAAGCTGTTTGCGTAGGACTCCCATGCTGTCCCGTATACCCGGGAGCGCCCCGGGAACCCCATGAACGAACCGGGCGACTCATATCCGGGCAGGCGCCGGAGCGCGCAGCGGGAGCGCCCGAGGACCGAGTTCGACGTCGGATTCCCGCCAGCACAGGCCGAGTCGCGCGGCCAGGATTTCACGTATGGATCTCAACCTGAAGGACAAGGTCGTCGTCGTCACCGGAGCGAGCAAGGGCATCGGGCTCGCCATCACCCGGGAGCTCGCCGCCCAGGGCGCGCGGGTCGTCGCCGGCAGCCGCACCACCACCCCCGAGCTCGCCGAACTGCGCGAGTCGGCCGGTGTGGCCGTCGTCAGCGCCGACCTCGCCGCGGCCGAGGGGCCCAAGCGCCTCGTCGGAGCGGCGGTGGACCTGCACGGCGGCATCGACGTGCTGGTCAACAACGTCGGCGCGAGCGAGCCCGCCAACGGCATCGCAGGAACGGGCGACGACGCCTGGCAGCGCATCTTCGACGTGAACCTGTTCTCGGTCGTGCGCGCGACGCGCGCGGCCGTTCCCGCGATGACCGGTCGCGAAGGGGCCGCGATCGTCAACATCAGCTCGGTCAACGGCCGCCAGCCGGCGCCGATGATCATGCACTACAGCGCCGCGAAAGCCGCGCTCACCAACCTCGGCCGGTCCCTGGCCGAGGAGCTGGCGCCCAGCGGGATCCGGGTGAACACCGTCTCGCCCGGACCGGTGCGCACACCTCTGTGGACGAACGAGGGGGACGGCTTCGCCAACGTCTTCGCCGAGCAGGCGGGCACCACGGTGGACGACGTGATGGACCGGCTGCTGCCGGAGAGCATGGCCGTCTCGCTGGGGCGGGTGGGCGAGCCGCGGGAGGTCGCGGATCTCACCCTGTTTCTGGCGTCGCCGCGCGCGGCGGGCATCACCGGAGCCGACTACCGCATCGACGGCGGCCTGACGAAGACCGTCTGAGGCGCATCGCCTCCGCGGGCCGGGCCGCCCTGTCGTACGGCCCGGCCCGCGAAGGCGATGGCGGAGTGACAGGGGCGCGCAGCGGGCGGGCGCTCGGCGGCTGCGCGTACCGCGACCGCCGGAAGGCCCGGCCACCGGCCGACCTGGTCACGGCGGTCGCTAGGGTCGAGGGCATGCGTGTACCCAGCGACCGAGAGATCCGCGATCTGCACGCGGAGCACGCCCCGACGCGCGAGGCGTTCGACCTCGTGCACACGCACTGCGCGATCGTCGCGGGCATTGCCGAGCAGCTGCTGTCCCGCCGCCCCGAGGCGGCCGATCCCGATGTCGTGCGCGCCGGCAGCCTGCTGCACGACATCGGCGTCTACCGCCTCTACGACCACGGTGGAAAGCTCGACCACGAGCGCTATGTGCGCCACGGGGTCCTCGGCCGCGACCTGCTCGCCGAACAGGGCTACCCCGACGCCTTGGGCCGGTTCTGCTCCTGCCACACGGGGATGGGCATTACCCGGGAGGACATCAGAGCCCAAGGCCTCCCCGTCCCGCCCGGCGACTACGTCGCCGAGTCGGCCGAGGAGGAGCTCGTCATGTTCGCCGACAAGTTCCACTCCAAGGCCGGCCCCCCGGTGCTCGTCTCACCCGCCACCGCCGCCGCCCGGCTGAGCAGGTTCGGCGCAGAGAAGGAGCTGCGCTTCAAGGCGCTGCTGGCCAAGTACGGCGAGCCCGACCTGCGCCCGTTCCACGAAGCCCACGGGCACGAGGTGGTCTAGCCGCTCGGGCGCGGCCCCGCTACACGGCCGACTCCGGCTGATGTCCGCCGCACTGCCCCGTCCCGGCCCGGACGTCCCGATCAACAGCCCGGACATCCCGGCACTCGGGGCCTCATCGCTTCTTCCTCACGCCGATCGCGATGACGACGACGCCGAAGACCAGGAAGATCAAGGCGCCCCAGATGAACACGGACACCTCGCCGAGTTCAAACCCCCTACTGCTCAGCTCGACAGCGCTGAAGGCCGTCCGACCGCTCGCGAACAAGGCGACTAGACCAATCGCGATATAGAGCCAGCGCGGAATCTCCACAGTCGATCGCCTCTCTCGCAGCGGGACCACCGGCGGTTGCCGTCGGCGCTGCCCGAGTCCTCGCGAACGACAGTGCTCGCACGGATGCCCCCCCGAAAGTATGCATCAGGGGCTATGAAGAGCACACCGCAGGTCCGCCCGCCACGGCCCGCGGCCTGCGGCCCGGGGCCCGGGGCAGCGCGTTTCCCGTTCCGCCGTTGATCTTGTAGCTATCGTGAAGGAAAGCGATTTCCCCTCACGATAGCTACAAGATCAACGAGGCTTCGGCGTGCGCTGCGCGCGCAGCGAGCGCGATCCGCACAGCAGCGCGCACAGCGCGATGGCCGGAACGGTGCCGATCTCATAGCGCAGACCGCACCTATCGCGCGCATCGTCCACGGCGGTGAGCCGTTGGGCTAGGCCGCCGACGGTGGGCTGGGGCGTGGCAGACTGGTGGGGCAACGGAGTTCCTGTGGATCCGGAGAGTGAGCGCTTTTCATCGTGTTTCGCGTAGTTGAAGGACCAGCACCGCGCGGGCGATCTCGGTGGCGCGGTGCGGGCAGCACCGCAGGCGGCGCAGGATCCGCCAGCTCTTGAGCTGGGCCATCGCGCGTTCGCCCGGGCTGCGCAGGCGGGCGTGGGTGCGGTTGGCCTCCTTCTTCCACTCGGGCTTGTTGCGCCCCTTGAACGGGTGAGCACCGCCGGCGAATAGCCCGCATACCCCTTGTCGCCCAGCCCGAGCAGGCCGGCGGCCGCGATCCGCTTCCCGATGCGCCACACCCGTGCGGCGCGGGTGTCGTGCACGGCGCCCGGCAGCGCACCGGAGACCCACACGGGATCACCGTTCGGTGTGGCGACGACCTGGGCGTTCATCCCGTGGTGGCGGTGCTTTCCCGAGTAGAAGGGGCGATCGGCCGCCAGCCGGTCGCAGGCGATGAGCGTGCCGTCGAGAATCACGTGGCCCCAGCCCTCTCTGCTGACGCGGCGCAGCCCCTGTTCCAGGCTCGGGGCCTGGTCGGCCAGGAGGCGGGTGGTCTCGGTGACGTAGCGCCAGGCGGTGGTGGTGCCCACGTCGAATCCGGCCCCGATCTCGGCGAAGGGTTCGCCTTTGTGCAGGTGAACGAGGACAAGAAGGGCCTGCTGGGCCGGATCGAGGCGGCGCCATGGTGACCCGATGGCGCGGCGGTGGTCGCGGATGGTGCGTGCGGCCAGGTTGAGCGTTCGGCGTGACAACGGCAGCGCAGCGGGATAGAACAGCATGTGGAGCCTCTGGTGATAGCGGTGATCGTGGTTGACCACCCGTCTACCAGGGGCTTCTTTCTGCTCTCAGGCCATCGCTGGAGTCGGTACACGCCTGTGACCTGGTCTCTCAGGATGAAAATGACTCAGTGATGTCCCCGCGCTTCTACAGGAGCTCCGTTGTTGTATGTCGGCCGATCACCGCGATCGTCATGCTTGTGTGACCTGCGTGAAGCCGTGACCAGATCACCAACCCCCGAATGCGCTAATCGCTGGAGGTGCCGTTATAGAATTCCACTTCTATCCTCACTCTCTTGAGTCGGCAAATACTCAAAAGGACAAAGTTATCAGCTACACGAGCAAGATAAAGAAGGCGCGAAATAGAGGAAATGGCAACGGGGTCGAAGGAGTGCAGAGTGCCTGGTTCTGGTAGCAGTTCTGAAAATACTAGTTCAAGCGTAAGCGGGCTAGTTGCACGCTTGGTTGAGTTGGTGCAAGGTCGGGTCGGAGGTGCCACGGTATTCAACAATGGCTGCTCGGTGAGTGAGCTTGAGCGCATCAAGCATGCTTTCGGTACGCTCTTTCCGAGGGACTATCAAGAATTCCTCAAGCGTGTTAATGGCCAACCAGAATGCGGAGAGGTAAAATTCCCGCCGGACCAGCTCACCTTTCTGTCGGTCGAAGAAATTGCCTCGCTGTGGGAAGAGCAGCTAAGGTTCCGCGACGACGGGCTTTTCCATGACTTCGTAGGTAACGGGAAAGTGCGCAGTGTGCTTTTCCATCCAGGCCGGATCCCAATTGCGCAGTATCAAGATGGTGGGGCCTGTCTGTGGATCGATACCATCCCTGGGCCAAATGGCCTAGTAGGGCAAATTGTCTTCAACTTCACCGAGGTTGACCTCGCGGTTGTCGAAGACAATTTCACCGCGCTTCTCGGTCGGTATGTGCACTTCTTGGAGAGTGGAGTGGCCTCCGTGCTGCGGGTGCCTCACGAGTATGGCGAAGGGTTTTGGTTCGAGTCTGGTGGTCGTTACATGGACTTCTCTGTCTACGAAGAAGCTAAGACTATCGACTCCGTCTGACGTCGATGGCAAGTGGCTCGTAGTGAATTCGTAGGTAGTAGCCTTTGCGTTTGGCACGCGCCGAGCTGGCCGCCGTCCGCTCCGCCGAGGAGACCGAGGAGTCCGGGGGTGGTCGGTGATGCTGCGCAGCTCCAAGGCGGGCGCCGACCAGGTCCAGCCCACGGCGCCGGTACCCGCCCAGACCATCCGGTTCACCACGCCCGTGGTCGAGACGCCGGGCGTCCTCCTCCTGACCGGCTGGCTCTGGCGCATCCTGCGGGCCCTGGTCCTGCTGCCTCTCCAGTTCCCCGTCTCGGTCGCCGCTGTAGTCGTCTCGGTAGGCGCCTACCTCGCCTTCGGCTGGCTCGGACCGGGCGCTTCACGCGGGGACGGCGCAGGTGTGGGCGATCGATCGCAAGCGTATGGAACTGTCTTTCGAGCGTGCTCTGTTCGCCCGGTATGCGGATGCGGCCGACGAGGCTGTTGAGCTCCTGGAGGCGGCGGTTGCGGCAATGCAGGAACGCGCCGAGCGCCACGCCGGACGCCAACGCGTCCACGTCTCCTCGGTGCGTGATCCGTTCGCGGTGGTGGTGCTGGACGAGGTGGATTGGCGAATGCGCGACTTCAACAACGCGCGCAAGGACGCGGGGCTCGACGGCATCGGGCTGACGCCGCACAAGCTGCGGCACACGGCCGCGTCCCTGGCGATCGCCGCCGGCGCGGACGTGAAGGTGGTTCAGCAGATGCTCGGCCACACGACGGCGACCATGACCCTCGATACCTACGGCCACCTGTTCCCGGACCGGCTCGACGAGGTGGCCGACGCCGTGGACGCCGGACGGATGAAGGCTGCTGCAGCGCGAGCGGAGCACGGGGGCGCCGCTGCGCGTGTGCAGTGAATGTGCATCAGCGCTCGCGCGGCCTGATTCTCCGCACATGCGAAACGGGTGCCCACCTGGGTGGACACCCGTTCACCTGTCGGGGTGGCGGGATTTGAACCCACGACCTCTTCGTCCCGAACATAGGATCATCGGATCTATATCTTCCTGGCATGCTGAGTGCCTGCCAACGCCTTTTCCATGGGCGTCTACTGGCGCCCCCCGGAGTCCACAACACTTGGCTTCCTGATTGGCTTCCTCAGACGGCCACTGACGGGCGGCTTCCCGTCCCCAACCCATTCCCCGCGACACGTCCCACTAAGGCCCTGTCGACCATCTCAGCGCCTCGTTGTTGATCACTCGCATCACATGCCAACATGAGGGAAGCTACCCTACCCCTGAAAAGCCCCGTTCCCGCAACGCAGAACTTGCAGAACCAGCAAAAGTCCCGACTCACCCCGCCAGAGCGCTAGCTCCGTCCACCGCAGAACGTCGGAAAACCTCTACTGGCGTCTGCATAACCTTGGATCCAGCAGGCCACTACTGAGGTTGCGCGGTGGCACTCTTCGGTTCTGCTGAGGTTCCGCGGCCAACCGATAAGCACGTCACAGCTGGTCAACCGAGAACCGCAGGTTGTGCAAGTTATGCGACGCCCCCGTGCGGACGCCGGCAGGAAAGCGCAACGAACAACCAAGACAAGGCATAATCCGTGTCAAACTCACTGAAACGCGATTTCATCGAATTACGACACTTTGACACATACAATATAGCGGCGATTGCGGATGGTGTTGTCAGCAACCAATTCGTCTACCTCAGGAACCTCGAAGAGATATTCGGCGACCAAGGCATACTAGGGTTTGTCAAGCCCTTCAAAAAAAGAAGCGCCCTTCATTTGTTCCTTGAAGAAATTATTCTTCGAATTTTTGACGAGGACTTTACAGGAGAAATCAACCTCGGCACCAGCGCCACCCAAGTAGGAGTACTTCCAATCGAGATCGCCTTTGAAAAGCATGGAATCGACTACGAGACCTTTGATCAGTTCAGAGAGAGGACGGGCCTACCACCTCTTTCCGGAGACTACGTCCGTGCCCTAATGAGGATCCAGGCGAGCACCGCCTCTGACGATGATCATAGATTTGCGGATCTCCCTAATGAGTACAGCGATTATTGGGAAGAGCTCACGATAACTTCCGCTTTAGATAGACTGCTTCAACAAATGGCGGAAGAGGTGTTTTTCATCCTCTTCATCAATCGTGAATTCCTTGAGAATTTCAACCGAATGATGGCCGTTTACGTAAGCGACGTAGACTTCCCTGAACTTCCGTCTCATGGAGACCGATATCTACTTTGCCACTTCAGGAATGAAGGGGGACGTCTACGCCGGAAGCCAATCCCGAGCTGGGTTAGACGGGCCGTTGAGTTCCGCGACAGAGGTCTTTGCACATATTGCCAAAAAGATCTGAGTTCACTAAGGAGCCCATTAAATATGTCCAACTTTGATCATATTGTTCCGTTGAGCCTGGGCGGATTGAACGACGTATCGAACATCCAACTACTTTGCCAGGCCTGCAACCTGGAGAAGAGTGACAGGCCAGCACGAACCGGAAAGTACTATCAAAGATGGTTCCCAAGAGAACATGACGACGAATCATCTTGGCAATGAGGTCGTGAACTGCTGGCTCACACGCGTATTGATTCCTATGAAATAAGGGTCGTTCCGTCGTGCACGCGAACGAACGGACCGCCCTCGGCAAAAGCATCGGTGATGCGCACGGCGCGCGCTTCCGGCGCTGCCTTGATAGCTTCAGCGACGGGCAACCATGAGAGCGCGGTTGCCTCCTCGGTGGTCTGCTCGGATCCGCCGATCGGTTCGCATAGGAACGCCAGCGAGACCACCGCTAGTTGCATGTTCTTGTAGACACCCACTAGGCGGAGCGGGCGCACTTTGACGCCGGTCTCCTCCAGCACCTCACGTACGACACCCTGTTCCGGAGTCTCATGCCGCTCTAGGACTCCGCCGGGCGGGACCCAGCGTCCATCATCGGCGCGCTTGATCACCAGGACTCTGCCGTCCTGACGCACCACGACACCGGTCACGCTGACGCTGTGCTGCGGGGTCTCGTCATTCATGTGCTAACCCTCCTGGCGCCAGCTGTACGAAAGCCGCCACTGAAGCGCGGCGAGCACGTTGAGGCACGTCTCAACGGGCCGGTCTTCAGCGTCGAAGGCGGTACGGAGCACCGCGAACACCGGCTGCCCATGGGCGATGTTGAGGAACTGCGCTTCCTCGTCTTCAGCCCCGCGGACCTCGATGTCTTCGGTGAAGCGCACCGGGCCGAATCCGCGTTCCGCTATCCGGGCGTACATGCCGCTCGGACCGGTGTCCGGCATGGCGATGTCTACGCTGCCGGCGACCGTCATGGGGATATAGCTGGTGGCAAGCTGCACCGGCTTGTCTTCCGCGAACATGTGGCGCTTGCGGATCAAGGTCTCATCCGACTCGCCGAGGCGAAGAACTTCCGCGATGTCCGCCGGCGGAACGACCGCCTCACACTGGACAAGCTTGGTGGTCGGCTTCACGCCGGCCTTGCCGAGTTCGTCCGCGTACGTGCTGCCGCTCGGTTCGCTCCGGTAGTCCTTGTCGATGCGGCGCACCCGCTTGACGGTGGGCAGCTCCAGCACGACCGAGCCCCGCCCGTGCTCGGTACGAATCCAGCCTTCCGCCTGCAGCATCGCCATGGCGCGACTGATCGAGCTTTGGTTGAGGTCGTATCGACGGGCAAGCTCCGGTTGGCTGGGCAGCGTCTCGCCAGGCGGGTAGACGCCGCGCCGGATCTCCTCACGCAGCAGCTCAGCGACTTGCTTGTAGCGGGCGCGGGGGGCTTCCAGGCCGCTCATGGCCTCACCTTCCGACATATGTGAACTCTCCTCTACGGTAGCCGCTCTGAAGGCGCCACCCCGGTGACGTGCCAGGACACGACACCACAGAGAACATATGACATAAGTCTTGACGCTTATGCAATAAGTTCCGTACCGTCAGTCCTGTAGCCGCCAACCGGTTGCTCCGCTCCATAGCCGCCGGCGGAGCGACCCGACGCCAGGAGTTCTCTATGAAGCTCACCCTCGCGGACATCGAGCGAGAGCTGCTCGCCCAACCGCGGGCGTGCGGGGAACAGCCGGACCTGTTCTTCGAGCCCGACGCGCCGGAGTCCAAGGCCGCCCGCACGATGCGAGAGCAGTCCGCCGCGATGCTCTGCGGCGATTGCCCGGTGCGCCGGCTGTGCCTCGCCTACGCCGTCCGACTCCGCCCCGAGTACGGCATCTGGTCCGGTCACACCGCCGAGGAGATCGCCGCCGTCTCCGAGATTCACGGGGAGGTGGCCTAAGCCATGTGGCAGTTCACCCGCACTCGCCCGATCACCGAGCCCGACCACTTGAGCGACGCCGTCGCCGAGGTGCGCACCGAGCTGGGGCGCGCCGACTCCAAAGCGTCGATGCTGCTGGCCCTGGCCGGTGCAGGCGTGGCCGTGGTCGCCTCCACCGACCTGATCACCGGCACCGAGCCCGCCACCTGGATCGTGCGCGGCGGGCTGGCGCTCCTGGTCGGTGCGGTGGTGGTGCTGCTGTCGACGGTGCGCCCCAAGCTGGCCGGCGCCCCGTTCATGCGCGCCAACGCCGCGGGCTGGCGCCCGGAGACCCCCGAGGAACGGATGGCCAACCTCGCTTCAGTGGCCGCGGCCAAGTTCCGCCACATCCGCCTGGCCGTCGACCTGACCGCCGCCGGTGTGATCGCCATCGGCGCCGGCGTCGCGCTGGCGGGGGTGGCCTGATGGACGCGCTCGCCTACATCGCCGCCGGGGTGCTGCTCACCCTCGCCGCCGCCCACCTGCTGCGCACGGCGCGGCGCCGCTGGCGCCGCCTCCGTTCGCGCCTTCGCCGACAGATGGTGACGCGCACCGTGGCGCGAACTCGCCGCCCCGCCGCATCGGCGCGCAAGCGCCGCTGAGCCCTGATGTTCACGCGGCCCCGGCGCATAGCCGCCAAGCACACCGCCGGGACCGCACCCCTCGTGGAAGGAGCCTCTTCAATGTCGCACACCACCAAGGACCTGGTGGCCGGTGGCGGCCTGTGGCCGCTGCTGGCGCTGCTGGGGCTGGTCCTGGCCGTAGCGCTGCTGCGCACCGTCTCGCTCCCGCTGGCCATCGCGTCGCTGGCGCTGGACACCCTCGCCGACCTCGCCGCCGCCCACCTCACCCACCCGATTGGCACCACCGCGGGGAGGGCCGCCTGATGGGACTGGTTCTCACGATCCTCGCCACGGTCATCACCGTCGCTGTTCTGGCTATGGCCGTCCACCTGATCCGCGCCACCCGCCGGGAAGAGCGCGCCGCGCTGGCGCGCGCCCGCCAGCGGCGGGAGGTGCGCCGATGAACGCCGCACCGAACCGGCTCAGCGGCGGACAGCGCGCCGCGGTGGTGCTGGCGGTGGCCGGCATGGTCGCCGTGGGCGCCTATGGGCTGGTGATCAGCTACGTCACCGTCAAGGAACTCGCCCTTGACCTGGCGATGCCGCTACCCGCCGTATTCCCGCTGGGTATCGAGGGCGGCTTGGTCGCCGTGCTGGCCATGGACTTGGTGCTCACGTGGGTGGGTCGCCCGATCGGTTGGCTGCGCCAGATTGCCCGCCTGTTCTCCGGCGCGGCCATCGGCATCAACGTGGCCGCGGGCTGGGAGCACGGGGTGTTGGCGATGGTCATGCACGCGCTGGCCCCGATCATTTTGATCACCGGGGTTGAGGCTCTGCGCACTCACCTGTTGCGCCTGGTGGCCGAAGGCGACCCGCACCGGCGCGAGCCGATCCCGCGGGCGCGCTGGCTGCTGGCGCCGCGCTCCACACTGGCGCTGTGGCGCCGGATGGTGCTCTGGCAGGTACCGCGCTACTCCGAAGCGCTCGATGCCGACCTGGACCGCCGCGAGATCGTGCACGCACTTGCGCGTGAGTTCGGACGCGGCTGGGCCAAGGACATCCCCGCCGATGTCGCCTACCGGCTGAAGGCGGGGGTGCGGCTGGGTGAGGCGATCGAGCGAGCGCGCACCATCCTCGCCGAACGCCACCCCACCGAAGCCGACGCCGCCGCGCTCGGTTGGCTCGACCCCGACGCCACCCTGCGTGTGGCGCTGGCGCCCACCGGTGAAGGCCAGACCGCCGCGGCAGTAGCGCCCGGTGAAGCCACTGACCCGGCTGCGCTGTCCGCCGCCGGTGAGGCTTACCGGTCTGCACCGGCCTGGCCGATCGAGCCGCCGGCGGGCGCGCGGGAGCTGCCCGTGGTCGGCCGGTGCATGGCCGCCCACCACCGCGCCCCGAAGCCGCGGCGATCGAAGGCCACCCAGCCGAAACAGCGCCGCGCCGATGCGGGCCGCAGCGTCGCCGCGACCGCCCGTACGGCGTCGCCGGTGCGGCGCACCACCGAGGAGCGCGCCCGCGAACTGGATCGGCTGATCGGCGCCGGTGACCTCACCGAGGACGCCTCGATCAACCGCATCCGTCAAGCGCTGCGCACCTCACCGGAGAACGCCGTCAAGGCGCGCGACTGGCGCCACGCGAACCTCACCGGTGAATCCACCTCCGCCCCCGATCCCCTCTCCACTGCTGTCGAGCAGGAGGCCGCGTGATGGACGAGACCACCCCCACCCCGAACCCGACGTCCGACAACGCGCCCGAGGCCGGCGCCCGCGTGGTCGACCTCGACACCCGCCGCGCCGAACGCGCCGAGGACACCCAGCCCGCGGACAACTCCGCCACTGACGTGTCGAGTGGTGAGGCGACCGGGGCCGACGCGAGCGGACCCGATGATGGCGTGCTTTCGGGCACGGTGCTGCGCGTCGACCCGCCATCCGCCGAGGGCGGCAACTGGCTGGCCGAACTGGCCGAGCGCGACCGCACGCGGCGCCCGATCGTGCCCGAGTGGGCGAAGTCGCGCGCCGAGGCCGAGGCGACGCTGAAGTGGCTGGCCGCCTTCTACGCTCGCGTGTGGGCCTACCAGGCCACCCGCTCGCCCAAGTACGTGCTCAAGCTGACCGGGCGCGCCCCGCGCGGGCTGGCTCGCACCCTGTCGACCTTCACCCGCTGGGTCTTCGACTGGGAAGGCGAGCCCGCACGCGTCACCGCCGTGCAGCGCAACGACCCCGAGACCTACCTCAAGCTCTCGCGCCAGCGCGACGCCCGCGTGCGTGCCCGCCTGATCATCGCCGTGCTCGCACTCGTGACACTGCTGGTGGCGGGCATTCTCGTTGCCACCGCGCCCACCTGGGCGCAATGGGCCACCCTGGCCGGACTCATCTGCCTACTGGGCTGGCTGGGCGCGCCGGCCGACCGGCCGCTCATCGATCGCGCGGTACTGCCCACCCAGGTGCAACGGCTGGACTCCGACATCGTCACCCGTGCGCTGGGCGCGCTGGGCATCGCCGAGATCAACAAGGCGCGCAAGGGCGGGGCCGATGGCATCACCTTCCCCGCACCGATCACGCGCGACGGTCCGGGCTGGCGCGCCGAGGTCGACCTTCCGCACGGCGTGACCGTGACCGACGTGGTGGACCGGCGCGACCGGTTGGCATCCGGGTTGCGGCGCCCGCTGGGCTGTGTGTGGCCCGAGCCCGTCAACGAAGAGCACCCCGGGCGGCTGGTGATCTGGGTGGGCGATCGCGAGATGAGCAAGGCCAAGCAACCCGCGTGGCCGCTCGCCAAGACGGGCGCCGCGGACCTGTTCAAGCCCATCCCCTTCGGCCACGATCAGCGCGGACGGCTGATCAGCCTGCTGCTGATGTTCGACAACGTGCTGATCGGCGCCATGCCCCGGCAGGGCAAGACGTTCGCTCTGCGGGTATTGGTGCTGGCCGCCGCCTTGGACGTGCTCGCCGAGCTGCGCGTCTTCGAGCTGAAGGGCACCGGAGACCTGTCGATCGCCCAACCCGTCGCCCACCGCTACGGCTCGGGCGCCGATGACGACACGATCGCCGCGTGTGTGACCAACCTGCGTGAGCTGCACAAGGAGTTGGAGCGCCGCGCCAAGACGATCGCGTCGCTGCCCAAGGACATGTGCCCGGAGAACAAGGTCACCCCGGAGCTGGCCGCTAAGAAGTCCCTTGGCCTGCACCCGTTGGTGCTGGCCGTCGATGAGTGCCAGGAACTGTTCTCCCACGACACCTACGGCGAAGAGGCCGGCAAGCTCGCCGAGGCGATCATCAAGCGCGGTCCGGCGATGGGGATCATCCTGATCCTGGCCACCCAGCGGCCCGACGCCAAGTCCCTTCCCACCGGGGTGAGCGCCAACGTCGGTATCCGGCTGTGCCTGCGCGTGATGGGCCAGCTCGAAAACGACATGGTGCTGGGCACGTCGGCCTACAAGAACGGCATCCGCGCTACCACCTTCACCGCCAAGGACAAGGGGATCGGTTACCTGCTCGGTGCCGCCGACGATCCCCAGATCGTGCGATCGGCCTACATCGACGCGCCCACCGCCGAGGCGATCGCCGAACGCGCCCGTGCCGCCCGCCAGGCCGCGGGACGGCTCACGGGGCAGGCGATCGGCCAGGCGCCCGAGGAGGCGCCGGCGGGGCCGGACCTGCTCGATGACCTGCTGGCCGTGATCCCTGCTGGGGAGGCCAAGGCGTGGTCGCACGTCGTGGTCGACCGGTTGGCCGAACTGCGCCCCGAGACCTACGGCGCTTGGGCCGAGCAGGAGAACGACGCGAAGGCGTCGGCTCTGTCGGCCGCGCTCAAGCCCCACGGCATCCGCACCGTCCAGGTGGCGCGCCGCGTGGACGGCCGCACCGTCAATAACCGCGGCGTCGACCGGTCTGAAGTCGCCACCGCGGTTACCGAACGCGACCGAACCCGTTCCGCCGGATAGGCCGCCAGGATCGCTAGCGCTAGCACCTCGACCCGCTAGCGCTAGCACCCCGGCTAGCACCCCGAATCGCTTTTGAACAGGACGTTAGTGCGCTAGCGCCACCAGAGCACACACGCCCGCAACCACCCGAAAAGGCCGCCATGGCACCCCTCGCGCTCCTGCTAGCACTGTCCCTGATCGTCGTCACCCTCGGTTACGCGGGGATGTGTGCGGCGTCCCCGTTCGGCCCGTGCCGCCGGTGCGTTGGCGCCCGCCCGACCTCGCGGCGGCTGTGCCACCGGTGCCACGGCACCGGGCTGCAGTCCCGTATGGGCTGGCGGCTCGTGACCTACCTGCAGCGCCTCAACCGCGACAGCACCCGCTGAGACCACACACCAAGCGAAGGAGCCGCCGCCATGCCCGAGGATTCGCGCTTCACGTTCGGCCTGATCGCCGACGTCACCACCGTGCTGGAGAGCCACGGCTACCACCGTCCCGACGATGCCAGCGGGAACCGCGCTCTCGGTTCCGCCGTGGCAACGCTGGCTCGGCTGTGCGCCGACTACGAAGGCCGCGACGTCACCGATAACACCGCCGACCACTACGGAGAGGAGCCCACCGCATGAAGGCCAAGCGCTACCTGAGCTGGGTCGTCCTGGCCCTGCTCGTCTACTGGATCGTTGCCCACCCAACCGAAGCCGCTGCCAGCGCGCGCGGACTGGCCGCCGGCCTGGCGGGCGCCGCCGAGGCGATCGCCACCTTCGTCAACGCCCTGGGCTGACCGCCACCCGACCGAACGCACGAAAGCGGCCCCGATGCATAGCCGCCAAGCAACCACCGGGGCCGCACTCCGGAAAGGAGCGTCTTCCATCATGCCGCAGTACCTCGACCCCTACGGGCAGCGCTACGGCCTGCAGACCTACCCCTGGGGAGTCGCCTGGATCGTCGATGACGACCTGGCGACCAAGAAGCAGCTCGCCGCCATGGGCTTGCGACCGGCCGGACAGGAACCGGCCGCACAGCTCATGTGGCGCTCGCGCCGCGCCAAGGCGGGACACCCGCGCACCGCGCTGCTCTACCGCATCAGCCAGGCCAAGCCCAAGCGCGAGATCACCGCCGCCATGACGGCATCGCTGCAGCGGGCCATGCGTGCGCGCCGCACCTGCCCCACCTGTGGCCTGGTGTTCGTCTACTGCCTGCCCACCTCGCTCGGGGAGTGCCCCAACTGCGCCGAGGGCACCACGCCCGAGTCCTGGGAGCTGGAAGGAGCGGCCGCATGAGCACCGACCGACCGCGCCTGTTGGACCTCTACTGCTGCGCCGGCGGCGCCACCAGTGGCTACCAAGATGTCGGATTCCACGTAACCGGGGTCGACATCGACCCTCAACCCAACTATGTGGGCGACGCATTCCACCAGGGCGATGCCATCGCCTTCGTCGCCGAACACGGCCACACCTTCGACCTGATCCACGCATCCCCGCCGTGCCAGGCCGGATGCACGCTGACAGCCGGCACCAACCACGGCCGGAACTACCCCCAGCTCATCCCGGCCACCCGCGCGGCGTTGCAGGCCACTAAGCGGCCCTGGGTGATGGAGAACCCGCCCGGACGCGCACCGATACGGCGTGATCTGTTGCTGTGCGGCGAGATGTTCGGCCTTGCCGTCCTCCGCCACCGCGTATTCGAGCTGGGCGGGCTGAGCCTGCCCCAACCGGCCCACCCGGCCCACCGCGGCCGGGTAGCCGGGATGCGGCACGGCCGCTGGTACAGCGGCCCCTACTTCGCCGTCTACGGCCAAGGCGGCGGCAAGGGCTCGGTTGCCGATTGGCAGCACGCCATGGGCATCGACTGGACCCCGGTCCGTCGAGAGCTGGCCGAAGCCATCCCACCCGCCTACACCCGTCACATCGGCGCGGCCCTGGCGGGGCTGCTCATCGGGAAGGAGGCCACCGCCGCATGAGCACCACCGACGTACTGCCGTTCGTGCTCGCCGCCGCCCGCCGGGGCTGGCATGTGTTCCCCCTGGCCTACGGCACCAAGCGGCCCGACCGCCGGTTCCGGGACTGGGAGCGCCACGCCACCAACGAGGCCGACCGCATCCGCGCGTTCTGGGGCCGCGGCCGATTCAACTACGGCATCGCCACCGGACCGTCTCGGCTGGTGGTGGTCGACCTGGACACTCCCAAGCCGGGTAGTGAGCCGCCACCGGAGTGGCAGCGGCCCGGCATCACCGAGGGCGCCGACGTGTTCGCCGCCCTCGCCGAGGAGCACCAAGCGGAACTGCCGCTGGACACCTTCAGTGTGCGCACCCGCCGCGGCGGGCTGCACCTGTACTACGCACGCCCCGAGGGTTCGGCGTACCGCAACACCACCGGAAAGCTGGGCTGGCTCATCGACACGCGCGCCCGCGGCGGCTACGTGGTCGGCCCCGGCTCCCACGTCGCCGACGAGGACGGCGCTGGCACCTACGCCGTGGAGAACCCCGCGCCCGTAGGGCCGCTGCCCGACTGGATCGCACGGCGGCTTCCCGCTCTCGAACCGGTCCGCATCACCTCGGGCCAGGTAAACGCCATGCTGGCCAACCATCCGCATGCCGCGGGCTACGCGGCCGCGGCCTTGCGCGGGGAAGTCGACCGGGTACTGGCCACCCGCCGCGGCCACCGCAACCACACGCTCAACGCTGCCGCTTTCGCCCTCGGGCAACTCGTAGGCGGGGGGCTGCTGCCCAAGCACCTCGCCGAAGACGCGTTGACCGCCGCCGGGCGGCAAGCCGGTTTGGGCGCCAACGAGAGCGAAGCGACCGTGCGCAGCGGGATTCAAGCCGGGCTGCGCGAACCCCGCGGGGGTGCGGCGTGAGCAGCGCCGAGGACATCCTCAACGGCCTGAACGCTGATGGGGTGCTGGCCGACCTGCACGGCCAGCACCCCACCACCCAGCCCGAGCCTGCCCAGTGGGAGGCGCCCGTCCCGCTGGGCACCACGCGGCGCTTGCCCGCCTTCCCCACCGAGGAGCTGCCCGACTGGGTCGCCGCCATGGTGGCCGGCATCGCCGAGGAAACCCAGACACCCGCGGACCTGGCGGGCTGCATCAGCCTGGCGGCGCTGTCCACCGCCGCCGGCGGGCGCGCTCTGGTCCAGGTGCGCGGCACCTACACCGAGCCCGTCAACCTGTTCACCGTGGTCGCCATGCCCCCGGCATCGCGCAAGTCCGCGGTCTTCCGCGCGATGTGCGCGCCCCTGCTGCAGGCGGAAAAGGACCTGGCCGAACGCATCCGCCCGCAGATCACCGAGGCCAAGCTCGCTCGTGAACTCGCCGCCAGCGCCGCGGAGAAGGCCAAGCAGCAGGCCGCGGCCAGCAACGGCGCGCCGGACAAGCTCGCCGAGGCCAGCGACGCGGCGGTGGCCATCGACCAGATCAAGGTTCCCGTAGAACCTCAACTGGTGGCCGACGACGTGACCCCGGAGACCGCCGCGAGCATCCTCACCGAACAGGGCGGACGCCTGGCCGTGCTCAGCGCGGAAGGCGGGATCTTCCAGATCCTGGCCGGGCGCTACTCGGGCACTCCCAACTTCGACCTGTTCCTGAAAGGCCATGCCGGCGACATGTTGCGCGTGGACCGCAAGGGCCGCGCCGCCGAACACGTCGACTCCGCCATATTGACGCTCGGGCTTGCGGTGCAGCCCGAGGTCATCACCGAGATCGCCACAGGTCCGGGCTTTCGCGGTAAGGGCCTCTTGGGCCGGTTCCTCTACGCGCTGCCCGAGAGCAACGTGGGCCGCCGCAAGGTCGACCCCGACCCCTGCCCCGATGACGTGGTGCGCTCGTACGGCGAGCGGCTGCAGCGCATGGTGAACGCGCTGTTCGACTGGCAAGACGACCCGATCCGCCTGCAGCTCTCGCCTGAGGCCGACCAGCAGCGCATCGACTACGCCGCGGCGATCGAACCGCGCCTACACGCCCAGACCGGCGACCTGGGCCACGTAGCCGACTGGGCGGGCAAGTCCGTGGGCGCCATCGTGCGTATGGCCGGTCTGATCCACCTGGCCGCCAACCCGGTCGACGGCTACCGCCAGCCGATCAGCGGGGAAACGATGGCCGCCGCGGTGCGGCTGGGCGAGTACTTCACCGCGCACGCCCTGGCCGCCTTCGACCACATGGGCGCCGACCCCGAGGCCGAAAAGGCGCAGCTCGTCAAAGACTGGCTGTCGCGGAAGAAACCAACCCGCTTCACGGTGCGGGAAGCATTCAACGGGCTACCCCGCGGAACCTTCCGCAAAGTCGCCGACCTCCAACCCGCTCTGGAACTCCTCGAATCCCACGGATGGATTCGAGCGGAACCCCGACCCGTACCCAGCGCGAAAGGGGGACGCCCACCTTCGCCAGCCTATGAAGTACACCCCGAACTGCTCGGAGCACACAGCGGCCCCGGTGCATAGCCGCCAAGCAACCACCGAGGCCGCCCTAGGAAAGGAGCCCTCACACCATGGCATCGGACGCCACCAAGGCTCTCTACAAGGTCACCGAAGCAGCGGAAGTCCTCTCCCTGAGCCGCGCCGAACTCTATGAGCAGATGGCCGCGGGCCGCCTGCGGTTCGTCAAGGTGGGCCGTGCCCGCCGCGTGCCCGCCGGCGCCATAGCCGACTTCGTGGCGCTGCTTGAGCAGGAATCGCAAGTAGCCGCCTAGCGACCCGCGCGGCAGCGCTCCGGCGCTGCCGCGCCCGTTCACAGCCCCCGCACAAGGGAAGATCCGATGTCTGACGAGAAGAAGAAGCGCGCTGCGCACGGTGACGACTCAATTTACTGGGTCGAGTCCAAGAACCGCTATGTCGGCGCCATCTCCATGGGATTCACCCCAGCCGGAAAGCGCCGTAGGTACACCAGGATGGGGAGGACCAAGACCGAGGTCCGGACCAAGCTCCGAGAGCTGCGCCAAGAGTTGGAAACGGGGGTCCGCGCGCCGACGAACTACACCGTTGGCGATGCCGTAGAGGACTTCCTCAAGCGCGGACTGAAGAAGCGATCGGCGAACACGGTGGCCAAGTGCCGTCACCTTGCGGACAAGCACATCTATCCGGCCTTGGGCAAGGCCAAGCTGAAGGACCTTACCGCCGACGACGTTGACGATTGGCTTGAGGACAAGGCCGATGAACTCGCCACACGGACGCTCCGCGAGCTACACGCTGTGCTTCGCCGCGCCATCGCCTTCGCCCAACGCCGGGACAAGGTGCTCCGCAACGTCGCCGAACTGGTGACCACGCCAGACGGGAAGGAGGGCCGACCGAGCAAGGCGCTGACGCTGGCACAGGCCACGGCAGTCCTCGCCGCCGCGCGGGGCACCCAGCTTCACGCCTATGTGGTGCTCTCGCTGCTCATCGGCGTACGGACCGAAGAAGCCCGCGCACTGGAGTGGCGCCACGTCCACCTTGAGCCGCCGGCAGGAGCGCCGCCGCACGTCGAGGTCTGGCGATCCGTCCGCGAAGGCGGCGACACCAAAACCAGGAAGAGCCGCCGCACGCTGGCGCTGCCGCCCCAGGTCGTCACGGCGCTCAAGGAGCACAAGGCCAGGCAGGACGACCAGCGCGCCGCGGCCGGCGCGCACTGGCAGGAACACGACCTGGTGTTCTGCAGTCACGTCGGCACCGAGCTGGACGCCGCCAACGTCCGCCGCGGCTTCCGGGCGATCGTGAAGCGAGCCAAGATCGGCGGTACGTGGACGCCGCGCGAGCTGCGGCACAGCTTCGTATCCCTGATGTCGGAGAAAGGCGTGCCGCTGGAGGCCATCGCCCGACTCGTCGGGCACAGCACCACCAGCACGACGGAACTCGTCTACCGCAAGGAACTGCGCCCGGTCATCACCGAGGGGGCCGAGGCCATGGGGGAGCTGTTCAACCAAGGCCAGAACGACCCCGATTGACCGCGGCCACGGAAGCCGAATGGCTTCCAGTTTGGCTTCCTCACGCGAAAAGGCCGGTCCGTGTGGACCGGCCTTTTCCCTGGTCGGGGTGGCGGGATTTGAACCCACGACCTCTTCGTCCCGAACGAAGCGCGCTACCAAGCTGCGCTACACCCCGTTTGCGCCGAGGAACAGTCTAGCGGACGTGCGGGCGTGGTCGCACACGTTCGGGGACGGCGGCGAGGCCGGGTGGACGGGTGGGGGTGGTGGGGCGAGGTGCCGGGATGCGGGGATTGGCAAACCTCTCTAGAGGAAACGGCCGGGAGCGGCCCTCGGGGTTGCCGGGCGGGGGCGCGCGACGCACCTTGGGAGCATGGGAGCCGAGAGCCGTGTACCCGTTCCCGATCCCCCGTCCGCCGTCCCGATCCCGTGGTGGGTCCGCCTGTCGCGGTGGCTCAACGGGTCCCGGGTGTGCTCGGTGGGCGACTGCATCGAGCTCACAGAGCCGACAGAACGCCATTGCACCACGCACATCCGCACCTTCCGCTCACGACTCGGAGAGCACCGATGCGCCGCGCCCCGCTGCGTGCGGGCGCGCGCGACCGGCGACCACCTGTGCCCGCAGCACCGTGAGGAGGCGCCGACCGCTCTCGGCTCCGCCGCGGTGCGGGGCGGGCGGTGGAACGCCGCCGGCCCCGGTCCGCCCCAGGGCGGGCCGTAGGACGACGGCCGTTCCACGGGCGAGCAGGATGCCTCCCCTTCCTCTGCGGACAGGGCCTTGGCCTCCTCTCCGGCAGCGGGGAGGAGGGGAGGCGTCCGCTCGGGTACACGCAGCACCGGTCCATGGGGGCGATCCCCGGCGAACGAGGCGACGGGTGCACCCCCCGCGGCGGTTCGAGTCCTGCGAGCCGGTGTCATGAAAGGCCCGGGCCTCCGGCGGCCCGCCCACCGCGTTCGCTTCCGAACGCTCACCTGCTGTTTCCCGTGAAACCACCCAAAGTGACGACCGGCGTAGTCCGGCGCACGTCCGGGGGCGGGCGGCGCGCCTTCAGACGAGCTTCTGCAGCTCCGCCTGGGCCTCTTGTGTCTCCGGAGCGCCCAGGTCGGCGAAGAGCTTGGCGGCGCTCGCCAGATAGGTCACCCGATCGTCGTGCGGGACGGCCTCGGGCAGGAGGCCGAGCCGCAGCAGAGCGCGTCCTTCGACGTGGCGCTCGCCCCTGGTGCGGGCCAGCTCCAGCGCCCGCTCCTGGATCCGCTGGGCTTCGGCCGCGTCACCGTACTCGGCGTAGGCGCACCCCAGCTCAGACAGGATCTCGGAGTCCGCGCTGTGCTGTCCGACCTCCTCTCCCAGCTGCAGGGCGGCCTTGTGCGACTCGATCGCCGCCTCGATGTCGCCGCTGCGGCGCTGGGCCACCGCCATGCCGTTGCGGATGTAGAACTCGTCACGCTGGGACCCGATGAGCTGCGCGAGCTTCAGCGCCTCGGACAGGTAGGAGAAGGCCTGGTCCAGCTTGCCCAGTTGGGAGTTGACCTCTCCCAGCACGCGCAGGACCTGGGCGGAGGTCTCGTACTGCCCCTCTTCGCTCTTGATCTTCAGTGCCGACTCGCAGAGCTCAAGGGCCTTCTCGTAGTCGCCCAGAACCTGGTACATCGCGCCCAGGTTGGCCCGCTGTACGCCCTCAAGGGAGCGGTCGCCGGCGGCGACCGCATACTCGAACACCTTCCAGATGCAGGAGAGGGCCTCGTGGAAGCGCCCCATCCGGTCGTAGACCATGCTCAGGCTGGAGTAGACCCGCGCCTTGCCGCGCTCGTCGTCGATGGTCTCCAGCAGCTCGCGCGCCTCGTTCAGCAGGTTCAGCGAGTGGCTGAACCGGCCCGCCAGGCAGTGGGCGATGCCAAGGCCGATGAGGGTGGCGGCGCTGCCGCGCACGTTGCCGTTGGCCCGGCTGGCGGCGAGCGCCTTCTCCTGGGTCGACATCATCAGCTCGGTCTGGCCGTGGTTCGCGTAGTGCCGCCACAGCGAGTCGGCGAGCTGCCACGCCTGCTCGTCCAGCCCTGCGCCCGCGTAGAAGTCCACAGCCGAGGCGAGGTTGTCCTGGTGGCGCTCGAACCACGCGGTGGCCTGGGCGTGGTCGGCCAGCGTGGTCTCGTACCTGGAGGAGCTGCTCCGGTCGATCTCGTAGTGGTGGCCGCGCGGCCCCATCATGTCGGCCGCGCGATTGGCCATGTCGAGGTAGTGGTCGGCGAGGCGGCGCCGAGCCTCCTCGGCCTCGGCAGGGGAGAGATCGGTGGCCGCCTTCTCGCGGGCGTAGGAGCCGAGCAGGTCGTGGAACCGGTAGAGGTCGACGCTGGGCTCTTCGAACAGGCAGACGCTCACCAGCTCCTGGAGCAGGTCGTCGGCCTCGGGAGGGTCGCAGTCGAGCAGGGCGGCCGCGCCGTGGAGGTCGACGGTGCCGCCGATCATCACGCCCAGGATGAGGAACGCGCGGCGCTGCTCTTCGTTGAGACTCTGGTAGGACAGCTCGAAGACGGCTTCGACGCTGTGGCCCTCGATCCGCAGCTCGCGGAACATCCGGTGGTGCTCGGTAAGCCGCTGCTTGACGTGCTCGAAGGTCCAGCGCGGTCGGCTGAGCATGCGGCCCGCCACGATGCGCAGCGCGAGCGGGAGCCCGCCGCACAGCCGCACGACCTCGCGCGCGGTCGGCTCCTCCTGGTCGACGCGGTCCTGCCCCAGAACGGCCGAGAACAGGCGCAGCGACGACTCCTCGGTGAGCATGCCCAGGGAGATGTACTGCGCCCCGCTCAGCCCGGGCAGGTCCTGGCGCGAGGTGACGAGGGTGAAGGACCCCGGTGCGGCCGCCAGCAACGGGCTGATCTGCGCGAAGTTGGCGACGTTGTCCAGCACGATCAGCACCCGCCGACCTGTCAGGCTCGCGCGCCACAGCGCGGCGCGCTCCTCGACGGACTCCGGGATCGCGTCCGGCTGCACGCCGATCGCGCGCAGGAGGCTGCCCAGCGCCGCGGCGGGGATGACGGGTTCGTGCTCGACCGTGTAGCCGTAGAGGTCGATGAACAGCAGGCCGTCGGGGAACCGGTCGGCCAGCCGGTGCGCGCCGTGCACGGCCAGAGTCGTCTTACCCGCTCCGCCCAGGCCGGTCACGACAGCGATCTCGGCCCGGTTCTCGTCGCGCATCCCGAGCGCGAGCAGGCGGTCCACGTCGTTCTCGCGCCCGGTGAAGTCGGGGATGTCGCGCGGGAGGTCGTTGCGCGAGACGAAGTCGCGCGGCCGCTGCGCCCGTAGCGGCGTCTGCTCAACCGGGGCCGCCCCGCCCGAGGAGTCGACGGCGCCGATGAGCCGCCCGACGTTGGACTCGGTGTCGCGCAGGATCTGCCCGTGCAGCTCCATGACCTCGGGACTCGGGTCGACGCCGAGCTCCTCGGCCAGGTACTCCCGGCACTCCTGGAAAACCGCGAGCGCGGAGGCGCGCTGCCCGCTGCGGTACAGCGCAGCGATCAGGAAGTACTGGAGGCGCTCCCGCATCGGGTCCTCGCGCACCAGCGGCGTGACCCGGGTGACGATCTCGGTGTAGCGGTGCAGGGCGAACGCGCACTGCGCCCACGAGGTCCAGGCGCTCCAGTTCTCTTCGAGCAGCGGCCGGGCGACGGCGTTCCACAGGTGCTCGGAGCCGGTGCCGGAGAAGGGCTGGCCGCGCCAGCACGCGAGCGCGTCGTCCCAGAGGACGGCCTCCTCGGCGGGGTCGCCCGCGGCCTTGGCGCGTTCGACGAGTGCGCGGAACCGGTGCAGGTCGACCCGGTCCGCCTCGACCGCCGCCATGTAGCCGCCGGCGGTCGTCTGGATGACGTCGGGAAAGGAGCGGCGCAGGTGCGAGATCTGCACCTGGATCACGGAGCGGGCGGTCCGGGGCGGGTCGTCGTCCCACAGGTACTCGATCAGGCGGTCGACGGTGACTTCCTTGCCCCGCTCCATGAGAAGCGTGCCCAGTACGCAGCGCTGTCGCGGACCGCCGACGGAGAGCGACTCTCCGTCGTTCGACCACGCTGATATGGGGCCGAGCACGCCAAAATTCACGAACAGCACTCTAGCAAGGCGGTTCGCGCGGCACCGGGGGAAGCAACAGCGCTGTGGACGCCGTGCTCCCCTCCCCGAAGCACGGCGTCCACAGCGGCACGCGGGACCGCATCAGCGGCCCCCGGGACTCGTCGCCCCTACTTGTCGGACTCCTTCTCGGGAGTCTCCGCCTCCTTCTCGGAAGGGGCGCTCTCGGGGGCCGTCTGGTCCTCCTGCTCGGGGTCGGGCTCGGAGAACGGCTCGATCCTGGCGGCGATGGAAGCGAACTCCGCGTCGATCGACGCGGCGGGGGCGACCGCTGCTTGGCTCATCGGTGATCCTCGGTTTCTGCAGAGTGGTGCACGGATGCGGACCGAAGGGGGCTAGGGCCAGTCAACCATCGGTGCGTCGTCGTCGACCGGCTGGTCTTCGTCCTCCTCGAACGTCTCGTAGTCCGGTTCGGAGAAGGGATCGACCCTGGCGATGATGGCCGCGAACTCCGCCTCGACGCTGCGGGCGCCGACGAGCAGGGGCGAAGTCATGGAGACTCCTTCGGTCGCATGGAACGTCAAGGAGAAGGCCTGCCCCCGCGATCGAGGTTTCGGCCCGAAGCACTCCGGGGCCCGGTCGGCTTCCAACCGCCGACGACCCCGTGCCCAACGCGGCCGGCGCCCGCAGGCCGTCCTCCTGCGGGTGCCGGTCCGGCTGAACGTGGTTCCAGCCTAGGAACAGGGTCTTGCGGACCGCTTTCAGTTCACTTTCGGCTGACGGCAGCCCCTCTCGGCGGGCCGCGCGCGCTACCCGGGCGTTCGGTTCCCGACACTCGGGAATCTGTCCTCATCAGGCCGCGAAAGGGCACGAAGGGGGTGGTTCCCTCTACACTTCCTGCTCGTGGCACACCACGCTCCAGACACCGACGAAGAATCGAGCGGCCTCCTTCCCCAGAGCACGCTCTGGAGGGTGGTCATCCTGCTGATGGCCGCCGCCGTCCTGGCGGCGGCGACCCTTCTGCTCTGGGCGACCGGCGGCCTGGCCCGGGCGGACGCCGGCCGCGGCGTCGAGCCGGGTACCGAGGTGCGCACCAAGATGTACACCCTGACCCCGCAGAAAGCGGAGTTCGTCAAGGACGACGCCGGCCTCACCGCGCTCCAGGTACGCGCCGAACTCACCTCGAACGACACCAAGCCCCTTCAGGTCAGCCAACTGGGCCGCGTGATCGAGGTGGCGTTCCCCTCCGGCGCGATCGACGCGTCCGCGCTCAGCCTGGCCTACGTCCGCCACCCTGAGGGCCTGGTGTTCGAGGTCCAGCCCGGTATGCGCGAGAAGGTCGTCATGACGTGGTCGCTGCGCAAGGCCGAGGCGGACGACAAGCAGGACGAGCAGGAGCAGTCCGACAACCCTCTGGCCGGCCTGGAAGGCGAGTCGGGCGACTCCGAGCCCTTCGACCTCGACGAGCTGATGAAGACCCCCGAGGACGTGGCGCCGCTCGCCGAGAAGGAGGACGAGGTGACCCTGACCTTCAGCGAGACCGAGTTCTCGCCGGGCTTCACCGACCAGTCCAAGTCCTGGAAGGCCACCGACGACGTCGCGGCCGAGGTCACCATCCCGCTCGGGAAGGGGTGAGACGCGCGTGGCCTCCTCTTTCGTCCGCAGCGCGTTCGCGACCTTCGCCACCCTGACGCTGCTCGCCCTGATCGTGGCGGCCCAGTCGCTGGTGCCCGACGAGACGCTGGCGACCGAGCCCATCGCCTACTCGGGCGACATCGGCGAGCCCGTCGACGCCGACCAGTTTTCCGTCACCGTGCAGAAGGTCCGGTTCGCCGAGACCGTGGCCGACAAGGACGGCTTCGGCTCCTCCGGGCCGATCGAGGCGCACGGCGTGTGGCTGGTGGCCACCGTCCGGATCACCTCGGCCTCGGCTCCGCTGATCAACGTCGACGCCGAACTCGTGATGGACGACGGCTACGTCTACTCCGCCAACGGGTGGCTGAGCAACAGCCTCTCCGGCGGCCTCAGCACCACGCTGGAGGCGGGGATCCCCGTCACCGGCATGCTGGTGTTCGAGGTGCCCGAGGACCGGATCTCCGCACCCGTCCTCCAGGTGAACGCCCGCGAGTCGGTCGACGACCGCCTCAGCGCCCGCGCCGACATCGACCTGGGGCTGAGCGGAGCAGAGCTCGACCAGCGCCTCTCCCGGCCGGACGAGCGTATCGACGTTCCCGCACCCGCCAAGACGTCGTAGGAAGCGCCGCCAATGCACCCTGACGACCCCCGCCGCGGCGAGCGGCCCCACGACCATCGGCCGCGCGCCGAGAAGCAGTCCTCCGGCGACCGGCAGCCGCCGACGCCCCCCGAGGGGCAGCGGCATCCCTCCGGCGGGCAGCGTCCGTCCCCGGAGCACCCGCCCTCGGCCCCCGGCCCGGAGGGCCGCCCCGCGCCTCCGCCCCCGGGGAACCGGCCGCCTGCCGGCCCGCCCGGACAGCAGGGCGGCCGCCCTGCCCCGGCGCCTCCGCCCCCCGGCGCCAACGGTCCCCACCCGGGGCCGTCGGGCCCCGGCCCGCGGCCCGGCGGCCCCGTTCCCCATGGGGGACCGGGGCCTCAGGCTCCCCGGGGACCGCAGGGACCGCCGCCGGGACAGCAGCCGGGCCCGCCGCCCTGGCAGGGGCCGCAGCCCGGCCCGCACCCGTCCCAGGGCCGCCCGGGCCCGCCACCGCCGCCGCCCGGCGCTCCGCAGGTCGGCCCCCCGCCGCCCGGCGGTCCCCAGGGCGGCCGACCGGTCGGTCCGCCCGGCCCCCAGGGGCAGCAGGTGCCGCAGGGTCCGCCCGGCCCGTACGGTCCGCAAGGCCCCTATGGGCCTCCCCCGCCTCCGGGCACGCCCGCCTTCGCGCCGCCGCCCGGCGGGTACCCTCCGCAGGCGCAGCCGCCGCACCCCGCGCTGCCTGTAACGCAGGGGAGCCCACGCGCGCGGCGGGCGCTCCCGTTCTGGAGGCGCGCCCACCTGCCGTCAATCGCCGTATTGGCGGTGGCGCTGCCGACCGCTCTCGGCGTGCCCTGGTGGATGGAGCGCGAGGCGATGCTCGACCAGGGCGCGATATCGCCGGAGCCGATCGCGGTCGCGGGCACCGAGGACCCCGCGGAGCTGGTGGGCAGCCGCTGGGAGCTGCGCGGCACGCTCGTCGGCGAACTGGAGGGATCTGCGCCGCCGCCCGACGGCACCCGCCTCGTCGACGCCGTGTTCAAGCTGACCCCCGGCGAGGGCAAGGCGCGCAAGCGCCTCACGGACTGCGACTTCCGCGCGGTCGACGACCAGGGCCGCTGGTGGCAGCCGACTTCCAGCTACTCCATGCGGCCCAGCCTGGAGGGCACGGTCTCGGTCCTCTACGGATGCACCGGCGAGGACGGCGAGCCGCTGCCCGCCGGCGAGGAGGCCGGCGTGGTGGTCAGCTTCCTCGTGCCCGACGACGCCGTCGACTCACTCGTCTTCGAGGTCGCCGTGCCCACCGCCGGCGGCGGTGCGGACCCCGCCCCCCAGGCGATGCGCTTCGAGCAGGAAGAGTAAGCGCGGCCCCCGGCGGCCGCCGGGGGCCGCGCGGGCCCGACCGGGTGCGCAGGCGACGGCGCTCAGGCGTGCACGCGCCCCGCCGCGCGGGCGCGGCGTCCGGTGCTGGAGGCGTTCAGGCTGCGCAAGGTGACCTCGAACGTCGCCGCCAGAAGGCACACGCGCATCAGCTCGTGCAGCGCGTCGACCATGAAGTTGACGGGCGTGAGCCACGGCCACCACCAGCCGAGGAAGTCGTGCGGCCCGACCGCGACGAAGACGCCGCGCTCCAGCCAGGCGAAGGCGACCTCCATCAGCACGTAGTAGAGGCAGAAGCCCAGGTAGAACACCGGGCTCGCGCGCAGGATGAAGCGGAAGGCGTTGATGAAGGGCGTCCACCGGTCCTGCGCGCTGCGCCGCATGAGCCGGCCCACCTGGCGCAGGACGCTGTTGCTCGGCGAGGTCAGCGCGTCCTCGATCTTGGCTGCGCGGGTGCCCTTGCGGAACAGCGCATCGTGGCGGTCCATCTCGGCGCCGAAGATCACCGCTGCGATGGTCAGCCACAGCAGCGGCTCGAACAGGCCGTCGCGCAGGTGCAGCAGCAGCTGCCCGACCAGGTCCAACGCGGCCAGGTAACCCTGCTCGATCGGCAGCGACGTGGCGCCGCCGAGGCTGCGCATGAACTCCAGGATGCCGTTCTCGAACGCGTGCCAGGCCTGGCGCTGGGCGGCCCAGGTCTTGATGTTGTTGTAGACCTGCATGATCGAGAACAGGCCGAAGAACATCCAGTTGGCCTCGAACACCGCCGTGAACATGCCCAGGATCTTGCTGTCGGTGCGGGCGTAGAGCCGGTCGCACAGCACCCGCAGCAGGAAGGATGCCAGCGCGACGGCCAGCGGAAGGCCGAGCGCGTTGACGTCGTTGATCTCGACGAACCCGGTAAGGCCGCGCTGGTTGATCAGTTCCACGTTGTACTGGCGGAACTCCTCGGCGAAGCGGCCCCAAGCGTTGTAGAAGATGAGGAACGGCAGGATCGACCCCGCCACCGCGTCGACCCAGCGCCGCTCGCCTTCGGAGACCCCGCCGGAGCGGGGGGAGGTCCGGGTGAACAGCTCGCGGTCGACGGTGGGCAGGCCCGGCCGCAGCATGTGGAACATGACGATGGTGACGGTCAACTGCGTCAGCACGACGAGGGTCATGCCGATGAGGCCCACGTTCTGGTCGAAGGCCGACAGCCGGACGACGCCGCGCATCATCATGTCGTGCAGAAACGTGCCGATGACATAGACGCACAGCAGCGGCGCCCAGTACCGCCTCGCCAGGTCGAGGGTGTACAGGGGAAGCCGGGAAACCGAGGCCGTCGCCTTTGCCGTACTGCTCATCGCGCGCAAATCCTAGCGGGCAGGGGGTGCGCGGTGGGTATCCGCACTGGCCGGAGTCGGCCGCAGTGGGCAAGGTGGAGGGGTCGAGACCGCCCCGTCGATCGGGGCAGGAGAAGGAGGTGGGATGAGCGACGGCGACGGCTGGGTGACTCTTCCCGACGGTTCGCGCCGCTGGGGGCGCTTCGGCAGCGCAGGCCTGCTGCTCCGCGCGCCCGGGCAGCGCAGCGGCCCCTCCGGCCGGGTGCTGATGCAGCACCGCGCGGTGGGCAGCCACCAGGGCGGCACCTGGGGTGTGCCCGGAGGGGCGCGCAACAGCGACGAGAGCCCTCTGCAGGCCGCGCTCCGGGAGTTCGCCGAAGAGGTGTCCGGCGACCCCGGCGCGTTCGAGCTGATCGGACTGCACCGCCAGGAGCACGCGGTCTGGCGCTACGACACGGTGCTGGCGCGCACCGCGTCGGGCGGGCGACTCGAAGCAGCCAACTGGGAGAGCGACGAGGTGCGGTGGGTCGGAGTCGGCGAGGTGGCCGGGCTGCGGCTGCTGCCGGCCTTCGGCCGCACCTGGCCGCTCCTGCGCGAGGCGCTGGGCCGACGGCTCGCCCTGGACGTCGACGCCGCGACGGTGCTGCCCGATGAGAGCCCGGCGGCGCTGGAGCGGCTGCGCGACGACCTGTCGGAGCTGGCCGCCTCGGGCGTGGCCGCCGAGGCGCTGCCCGACGGGTTCGCCGAAGCCGGCCTGCACCTGTGGTTCCCGCGGATCAGTCTGCTGGTCGGGGCGGCGGCCCCGGTTCCCGCCCCCGCGCCCGGCGTCGAGGTGGTGCGTGCGCGCCCCGGCGCGGCGGTCGGCGCCCCAGGGCAGGACGCCGCGGACGGCGTGCGCACCGACACCCTCCTCGTCACCGGCGGCGACGGCACCGAGCGCGGCGGCGCCGCCACGGTTCCTCCGGCGTGGCTGGCGGAGGCGGGTGTGCTGTCGAACGCGGTCGAGGGGGTGCGCGGCGCGGCGGAGGGCTGAGGCTCGACGGTCTACTGGTGGTGAGCGGGCGGGGCACTTCCGCCGCGCGCCGCTCGTTCATCCGGCAGAAGCCGCCCACAGGGCTGTGGAAAAAGTCCGCGGCCTAGGGTCGACAGGTGCCAGAGTGCTCCGTCAGGGGTAAGTCAGGGATGTGCCCTGATGCACCTCCGCCGCCGGGCGGGCATCCTGGGTGGACAGGCTGGGCACAGGCTTCCAACCAGCCGGAACAAAGGAGCTGACATGACGCTGGAGCGCGGAAACTCGCTTATGCCCGTGCACGCGGCGACACTTATGTGGCCCACCGGTATCGCGACGGGTGCGGGCGTGGTGGCCGGAGGCCTGTCCTTCCTCACGGCTCTGCCCGCCATCACCATCGCCGGCCCGATCGGGACCGCGATCTTCTTCTTCGCGCTCGTCGGCGGGGGCGTCGCACTCCTCGGCAGCAAGGGCGACCGCCGGGCGCGCCGGTGGGCGGGCCAGTACCCCTGGCGGTTCGCCGCCGGACCGGCCGCGCTGGCCGGGTTGGGCGTCGCCGCAACCTCGCTGCTGAGCGCGGGCTTCTTCGGCGCGATCTTCGCAGGCCTTGGAGCGGCAGCGGTGATCTGGGTCATCCTCGGTATCGTCGGCATGGTGGCGGGGAACAAGTCGACCTGATCCACTTGTTGCACCGGTCTATGGCAGAACAACCCACGGGGAACGACCAAGCGCTCTATGTCGACTGAAGCTCGTCAGAAGATGATCGAGCGGGTCCGCGGGCTCCTCCGGATGGCGGAGGACCCTGCGGTCACCGATTCCGAGAGCCAGGCGTTCACCGCCAAAGCGGCCGAACTGATGACTCGGCACGCCATCGCGGAGGCCGAGGCGCGCGCCGAGCGGGGCGAGTCGCCGGAGTCCGTCACCCGGTTCGACTTCCCGGTCTCCGGCGTGGGAGGGCACGGCAAGGCGCGTGTCAAAGCGCTGGCCGGGATCGCCGCCGCCTACGGCTGCCAGTCGGCTGTGCGCGGCAACACCTCGGCCAACACCGAGCGCACGCTGATCATCGTCGGCACCGCGAGCGCCCTCGACGCGCTCCGGGTCCTGCTGCCCTCCATCACCATGCAGATGGAGGCCTCGGCCCGCTTCACGGCGCGCGAGCACATCGCCAACCTGCGCGAGCTGCGCAACTACGACCGCTCCACCCTCTCAACCGAGCGCAGCCGCTTCTACCGGTCGTTCGTGCGCGCCTACGGCTACGCAGTTGCCGAGCGGATCAAGGAGTTCCGCGCCCGGCTGCGCGAGGAGCGCGAGGAGGACGGCGCCGCCGCGTCGGGGTCGGGCGAGGCAGGCGAGCAGGAGGCCTCCTCCCGCGGGGCCGAAGTCGTGCTGCGCACGGACATCGACCGGGTGCGCGAGGATTTCCAGCGCCGCTTCCCGCAGCTCAAGCCCACTCGACCAGAGCGCACCCACCACCGGGCCGGCTACCGCGCCGGGTACGTGCGCGGACGCCGCGCCGAACTCGGCATCGGCTCTTCGGTTGGCCAAGGCGGAACCTCGGCTCTGTCCGAAAGGGAGTAAGCGGACGCCTGCGCCCTATCCACATGTCTTCCCCCATTGGCGGAGCCTTGTGGATAACCCTGTGGGTAACTCGTGGAAATCCGACGGGAGTCGCCGAGCGGTCAAAAATGCCTGTGGATAAACCACGGGAACCCACCTTCTTCGTTCTCCTCGGCGGTTGACCGGGAGATGACCCGCCTTGGCTTTCCGTTCACTTCCGGCCCACCTTCCTGTTCGCCGCCTTCTCTGCGCGGGTCCGTAATCGGCGTCCCGGTCGCGTCCCATTCGTCCAAGACCGGGCGCCCGTTGCGGGGCTAGCGTGGAAAGCATCCGTTCGGACCGACCCACTTCGGTGGGACGAAGGATGTGAGTGGCCATGACCGCAGAAGCGAACCCACTCGTCTGCTACCTGTGTGTGGACGGCGCCGATGCCGCGATCGACTTCTACCGCCGCGCGTTCGGCGCAGTCGAGGACCAGCGCTGGACGGGCGAGGACGGCCGCATCGGCCACGCCGAGCTCACCGTGGAAGGCGCGCCGGTCTATCTCGCCGACGAGCACCCGGAGCTCGGCCTTCGCGGACCGCTGGCCGCCGGCGACACTCCGGTGAGCCTGATGCTCACGGTCGCCGACGCCGACGCCGTGTTCGAAGCGGCGCTCGCCGCCGGGGCGACCGCCGAGAGCCCGGTGGAGGACCAGCCCTACGGCATGCGTATGGGGTGGCTGCGCGACCCGTTCGGCCACCGGTGGGGGATCGGCTCCTACGTGGCCGAGGTGTCCGCAGAGGAGCTGCGCGAGCGCGTCGGCGACTCCTACACCATCACCTGACCTCCCCGCTACCGGCTCCGCGGCGCCACGCACGGGCGCCGTGGAATTCGGCGTGACCGCCTCGGCTGCGGGGGTGACGTAGACCACGTTTTTGGGGAAGAGTGAAGTAGCACACGCCAGTGTCCGACGAGGGAGTTCACCGGGATGACCGCAGCCACGCTCCTGAGGCCGTTCCAGCGCTACAAGACGGCCCTGCTGCTCACCTACCACGACGACGGCGTCAGGCCGCAGAGCCAACAGGTCAGCGTCGCGGTCGAGGACGGCCGGGTCCTCTTCCGCACGTGGGAGGAGTCGGGTGGGGCGCAGCGGCTCGCCCGCAACGCCGGCGCCGACCTGCAGCCGGCGGCGTTCAACGGCAAGCCGCGCGGAGGCGCCGTGCGCGGCGAGGTACGCCCCCTGGACGGCGACGAGGCCAAGCGCGCCTCCCTGCTGCTGGCGCGCCGCCACCCGATGCTGCACGGCTGGGGGGTGCCGATGACCCGCAAGCTGCTGAAGTACCGCACCCGGCACTACGAGTTCGTGCCGCTGGACCTCAACCACGACATCGAGAACATGGAGGGCTGCCCCGACTGAGCCGTCGCTGCCGAGCTCCCGGGGCGCGGCCGGGCCAGGGGACCGGCCGGGCCAGGGCGAGGGCAGGGCCAGGGCGAGGGCAGGGCCCCTATGCCGCGTGCGCCGTCACGCCACCCGAAGCGGCATGACCAGGTAGCGGAACTCGGGGGGCCGAGCGTCGTCGGCGGGGACGTCGGAGAGGACGACGGGCTTGGTCGGCTGGGTGAAGTCGATGTGGACGGACTCGGAGTGCACCGCGCCCAAGCCGTCGAGGAGGTAGTCGGGCGTGAACGCCACGCGGATGGGATCGCCCCTCAGCTCGGCGTCGAGCCTTTCGGCGGCTTGGGCGTCGTCGCCCGATCCGGCCTCCAGCACGACCTCGCCCGCGCTGAAGGAGAGGCGCAGCGGGGTGTTGCGGTCGGCGACCAGGGCGACGCGCTTGACCGCCTCGATCAACGGCGCGGTGGCGAGCTTCGCGCGGGCGCCGGACTCCTGCGGGAACCGGGATTCGTACTTGACGAAGTCGCTGTCGATCAGGCGCGTGGTGGTGCGCCGTCCGTTGTTCTCGAAGCCGATCATCCCCTCGCCTGCGGCCCCGCCGGCGGCCGCCGACAGCGCGAGGTCGATGTTGGTGCCGCCGACCAGCGAGCGGGCGATCTCGTGCAGCGTTCGAGCGGGAACCAGAGCGGAGGTCTCCAACTCGGCGGCCTGCGGCTTCCACCACAGCTCGCGTACGGCGATGCGGTATCGGTCCGTTGCGACCAGGGTCAGCGATTCGCCGGAGAAGGCGATGTTCACGCCGGTGAGCATCGGCAGCGTGTCGTCGCGGCTGGCGGCCGGGCCGACCTGGCGGACAGCGGCGGCGAAGGAGTCGGCGCTGAGGGAACCGCTGACCTCAGGCATCGCCGGCAGCGCCGGATAGTCCTCGATCGGCAGCGTGAGCAGGGTGAAGCGCGCACTGCCGCAGGTGACGAGCACGCGAGCGCCGTCGGCGTGGAGCTCCACCGGGGCGTCGGGGAGGTTTCGGGCGATCTCGCCGAGCAGCCGGCCGGAGACGAGGACGGCGCCGGGGTCCTCGACGGAGACCTCGACCTCGGCCCGCGCGGAGACTTCGTAGTCGAAACTGGACAGCCGCAGCGCTGAGGAGCCGGCCGCGGTCTCCAGACGCATCCCCGCCAACACCGGCATGGACGGTCGTGTGGGCAGGGCGCGGGCGGTCCACGCCACCGCGTCGGCGAACGAGTCTCGGTCGGCTCGGAATCTCACACTGCCCCACCTCCGTGTAGACGGTCCGGAGGCGCCGAGACCGCTCCCGGACGGCGCCCGGACGTCGCCGACCTGGTGCCGGCTCGGCCACCGTATCCGTCGGCTGCGACATTCCCGGAGCACCAACGGTGCGAACACCCGGCCGTGCCGGCGCGGGCCGCACCGGGAGCGGGGTCAGCGCCGGATCGGCTTGAGAGTCCAGGTGACGGTCATGGCGCCGGTGGCCGTTCCGTCCGCGGTGCCCAGCCCGACCTCGACGGCGAACTCCGGCCGCCCGCCCGATTCGAGCTCCGCCTCGATCTCCTCGCGGGGCCGGTTCAGCCGCGCCTCAGCGATCACGTCGCCCATCGCGAGCTTGCGGTAGTGGATCTCCGCCTTGACCGCCAGCGGCACGGCGCGGTCGAGCAGGTGGCCGAACGCGCCGGTGATGATCGCCCCGGACGCCGACTCGCCCAGCGTGAACATCGCCCCGGCATGCGGCCCGCCGACATGGTTGTGGTGGATCTCGGTGTCGGGCAGCCGCATGGCGATGCGGTCGTAGTCGACCTCGAGGAACTCCACGCCCAGCGTGCGGGCGAAGGGCACCGCCGCCAGAAAGCCGGACTTCACGACCTCGGCGGCCTCTTCGTTCATGGTTGCCATGACCTACATATTACTCGCCGGTAACCCGAATGGGTGCGGAGAGACCGGGGTCTCCTTGCCCGTGCTCGCTCCGCGCCGGTCGGCCGCCTATTCTGGCCACGCCGGACCAGCCCCGTGAACAGCGCAGAATCGAGGTCCCGCATGCTCCTGGCCGCCGAGGAGACTCCGGAGTTCCTCTCGCCTGTGGTGCTGCTGGTGTGTGCGGCCGCCGTGATCGGCTACCTCAGCCTGCGCGTGCGCGTCGTCCCCATCGTCGGATTCCTGCTGGCCGGCGTGGCGATCGGCCCGCACCAGCTGGGGCTCGTACCCACCACGGAGACCGTCGAGGCCGCGGCCGAGATCGGTGTCATCCTGCTGCTGTTCACCATCGGCATCGAGTTCTCCCTCGCCCGGCTCGCCTCGATCAAGCGCCACGTGCTGGTGGGCGGCGGGTTGCAGGCCCTGCTGACGATCGCGGTGGTCGCGGGACTGGTCATCGCGTTCGGGGCCGGCTGGAGGGCCGGCGTGTTCACCGGCTTCCTCGTCGCACTCTCCTCCACCGCCATCGTGCTCAAGGTGCTGTCCGCGGCAGGGCGGACCACGGCGCCGCTCGGGCAGGCCTCGATCGCCACGCTGATCTTCCAGGACCTGGCCGTGGTGCTGATGGTGCTGCTCATCCCGCTGCTGAGCGGATCGGGCGAGAGCCCGCTGGAGATCGCCCGCGCCCTGGCCACCGCCGCGGCCGTGCTGGTCGTGGTGCTGGTCGTCGCCCGCAAGGTCATGCCGCCGGTGCTGGAACGCGTGGCGCGCGCCTGCTCGCCCGAGGTCTTCCTGCTCACCGTGGTCGCCATCGGCCTGGGCACCGCCTACCTGACCTCGCTGGCCGGGGTCAGCGTCGCGCTCGGCGCGTTCCTGGCCGGGCTGGTGGTCAGCGAGTCGCGGCACAGCGCGCACGCCCTGGGCGAGGTGCTGCCGCTGCAGATCCTCTTCAGCGCCACGTTCTTCGTCTCCATCGGCATGCTGCTGGATCTGAGCGTGCTGCTGGAGCTGTGGTGGATGGTGCTGCTGCTGGCGGTCGCCGTCGTCGCGATCAAGGCGGCCACCGGCGCGCTGGCGCTGTCGGTGCTGGGCGTTGGCGCTTCCACGGCCGTGGCGGGCGCACTGCTCCTCGCCCAGATCGGCGAGTTCTCCTTCGTCCTCCAGCGCTCGGGAGCGGAGGCGGGCCTGACACCGGCCGGGCTGGGCTCGGACGGCGAGCAGGTGCTCATCGCGGTCACGGTGCTGCTGATGACTTTGACACCGGCGCTGGCCGCGCTCGGCGACCGCCTCGGGCGCTGGGCGGGCGGACGCCTCCGGCCGCGTACCGCGGCGTCCGCCTCGCGTGCCGGCCGCGACGGGGACGACGGCGGCGGAACAGACGCGTCGCCCGAGGCGCCGGTGCTGGTCTCGGGCTGGGGCCCGGTGGCCGCCGAGCTCGCCGCCGCCGTGCGCGCCCGCGGCATCCCCGTGGCCGTCACGACACTGAGCCCCGACCTCGCGGCGGCAGCCGAGGCGGAGGAGTACACCGTGGTCCGCGGCGACCCGTTGCGCCAGAACGTCCTCGAAGCGGCGGGACTGCTCTCGGCCCGCGCTGTCGTCATCGCGGAGAACACCGCCGAGGAGAGCGCCCGGATCGCCGCCGTCGTCGGCCGGCTCGCACCGGACGCGCCGATCGTGGTGCGGCCGGTCGACGCCCCCGAGCCCGGCGTCCTCGCCCCCTCGGGGGCGCGCCGAATCGTCGACACCTCGCGCTCCGTCGGCGCCGACCTGGCCGGCACCCTGCTGGACGAGCTGGGCATCCCCACACCGCCTCCCGGCGACTACCCCGATCCCAGCATCCCGGTCGACTTCGCGGCCGATCCCCAGGCCTGCCCGCACACTTCGCGGATCAGCCCCGTGCTGCCCGGCACGGCCGGGTGCGTCGACTGCCTGCTCACGGGCGAGAACGACTGGGTGCACCTGCGCATCTGCCTCGGCTGCGGCCACGTGGGCTGCTGCGACTCCTCCCCCAACCGCCACGCGTCGGCGCACGCGACCGAGGCCGAGCACCCCCTCGCCGCCGCGGCCGAGGAGGGGGAGGACTGGGCGTGGTGCTACCTGGACAGCACCCTGATCCTCCGCACGGTGTAGTCCGGCCGCACGGCGGGGCAGCCGGTGGGCGGCGGGCACCTCCCCGAACCCCGCCGATCTTGTAGCTATCGTGATGTAAAACGATTTCCAGTGACGATAGCTACAAGATCAACGGTGGTTGGCGCGTGGCCGCTCGGTCGCCAGCGCCCAGATCGCGAGGAGGACGAGCACGCAGCCGCCGAGCTGCGTCGCGCTCGGCCGCTCGCCGAGGAAGACCGTCCCCAGCGCGACCGCCAGGACGGGCTGGATCACCAGCAGGGCCGCACCGGTTCCCGGTGCGAGCCTGGGCAGGGCGGAACCGATCAGCAGCCATGACAGCACCTGCCCGACCAGGGCGAGGGCCGCCAACCAGCCCCACGAGGCGAGCGGCAGTGCCAGATCGACGCCGGTCCATGCGCCGCCGAGGACGGCCGCCGCAGCGGCGGCGGACAGCGTCGAGACGAATACGGGCGCGGCGCTGTGGCCGGTCCCGCCCGCCGACCTGGTGAGGAACAGGTACCCGGCGTAGGCGACACCGGCGGCGGCGCCGCAGATCGCACCGGAGACGGGAGAGGCGCCCGGCGCGGCGTCGCCGACCGCCCCACTCGCGAAGGCCACTCCGGCGAGCATGACCGGCGCGGCCAGGGCGAAGCGGCCTGACGGACGCACCCCGCTGAAAGCCCACGCCAGCGCGGGGAAGACGACCACCTGCACGTTGATCAGCACGGTCGCGATGGAGGCGCCGACGTCGTCGATGCTGCGCGCCCAGAACACGTAGTCCACGCCGAGCAGGAGACCGGCCGCGGCGTCGGCGGCGACGAGCCGTGCCGGGCGGGACCCGCGCGTGCGGTGCTCCGCCGCCGCGAGCGCAGCAGGACGACCAGCGCCAGCGCGCAGCGCAGGAACGCCGTCGTGCCGGGTCCCGCACCCGCGAGCTTCGCGAACGCCGCCGAGGTCGAGTTTGCTGCCGCGCCGGACATCGCCGCGACCACCGGGTGGAGGCGGTCGAGCGGTCCGGCGGTCCGGCCAGCTCCCGGCGCGGCGGCGGACCCGGTTCCGGCGGTCCGGCCGGTCCGCGGAGGCGCCACCGCGGCCGCCTCCGGACGCGGACCCCGGGCCGTCGGATCGCCGTACCTGTCCATGCCGACCACTGTGCCGGGGGCGAGCGCGAAGCAAAAGCGATCATTTCTACCATAAACCCGGTAACATTACTTATGTGTTCAATCTGGAGCGGTTGCGGATCCTGAACGCGGTCGCCGTCCACGGCTCGGTCGCGCAGGGAGCCCAGGCCCTGCACATCACCCCGTCCGGCGTCTCGCAGCATCTCAACAAGCTGGAGCGCGAGACCGGGCACCGGCTGCTGGAGCCCGACGGGCGGGGCGTCCGCCTCACCCACGCGGGCCGCGTGCTGGCCGAGCACGCCGCCGGGGTGGTGGCCCAGACCGGTGCGGCGGAGAACGACCTCGCCGACCTTCGTGAAGAGACGCTCGGTCCGCTGCGCATCGGCAGCGTCGGCAGCGCCGTGCGTACCCTGCTTCCGCGCACGCTGGCCGAGCTGGCCCGCGCGCATCCGCGGCTCATCCCCTCGGTGCGCGACGGCGAGGTCATCGACATGATGCCGCTGCTGCTGCGCGGCGAGCTGGACCTGCTGCTGGTGGAGAGCTGGGCCAACCGCCCGGTCTTCCTCCCGCCCGGCCTGTCCGTGCGTCCCCTCGTCGACGAGGAGGTCAGCGCGGCCCTGTCGGACCGCCACCCGCTGGCCGGGCGCGAGCGGGTCGGCCTGGCCGAGCTGGAGGGCACCCCGTTCGCGAGCTGCTCGCCGGGCACCGAGCAGCACGAGGCGCTGGTGCAGGCGCTGAGAGGGCGGGGCGTGGAGCCGGATGTCCGCTACCTGCTCGACGAGGTGCCGACCCAGTTGGCGCTGGTGGCCGCGGACCTGGCCGCGGCGCTCGTCCCGGAGATGGCGCAGTGGCCGGCTCCCCCCGGCGTTCGCTTCGTGCCGCTGGACGCGCCGCTGCGGCGCGAGATCGCGGCGGTGTGGCGGGCCGAGTACGAGAGCCCGCCGATCCGCGCCTGCCTGGCCGCCCTGAGCGGCGGCTCGGAGGGCGGCGGGGAGCACGGCGGCGCCGGCTGACGCGCGAGCCTCCGCGGCACGGCGCGGCGCAGCAGGCCGCGGAGCTGCGGACCTCCGAACCGACTCGAGTATCTGCGCTATGCTGTGGGCGGCCTGCGTGGCCGCCGCTCATGGAGGGTTCGCATAGTGGCCGAGTGCAGTGCTCTTGAAAAGCACAAGATCCTTAGCGGGATCTCGTGGGTTCAAATCCCACACCCTCCGCGCCTCTGAAGCCCTCTCCCCGTCCGCCGCCCGCGGACCGGGGAGAGGGCTTCGCCCGTTCGCGCCCCGCCCGGCTCACGGCTGCTCTGTACCGGGACGCTACGGCCCGCGCCGGGCGATCCCGCGGGAGGCTCCGGAGCGCACCGGGTGCCGTGCGGGGCCGCTCCGGCGCGGCCCCGCACAGCGGTGTCACCGCGGCCAGGCGAAGGACTCGCCCACGGTGGCGGCCAACTGCAGGTAGGCGTCGCGCGTACTGGGCGCCAGGCGCTCCAGGTCGACCTCGGCGCCCTCCTCCAGGTGGGCGTCCCACGGCACGCGCGCCACAGCGCGGCACCGGCTCGCGAAGTGCTGCTCCAGCCGGTCCAGGTCCACGCTGCTCTTGCCGGTGCGCACCATCGACAGCACCACCACCGCGCCGCGCACCAGCGAGCCGTACTGGTGCGCCTCCAGCCAGTCCAGGGTCGCGCTTGCACTGCGCGCCCCGTCGACCGAGGCCGAACTGACCAGCACGATCTGGTCCGCCAGGCCGAGCACGCCGCGCATGGCCGAATGCAGCAGGCCGGTACCGCAGTCGGTCAGGCAGATCGAGTAGTAGTGCTCCAGCAGCCAGGAGACCTCGCGGTAGTCGTCCTCGCTGAAGGCCTCCGAGACCGCGGGGTCGCGGTCGGACGCGAGGATCTCCAGCCGGCTGTTGGCCTGGGAGGTGAAGGCGCGGATGTCGGCGTAACGGGAGATGGACTCGCGCTCGTTGAGCAGGTCGCGGATGGTGGCCGCGGTCTCCAGCCGCACCTTGTCCGACAGGGTGCCGCGGTCGGGGTTGGCGTCGACGGCCAGCACCCGGTCGCCGCGCAGCGACGCGAGCATCGAGCCCAGTGCCACAGTGGTGGTTGTCTTGCCGACTCCGCCCTTCAGGCTCAGCACCGCCACCCGGTGGTGGCCGCCGCCGACTTGCGTGCGCGCCCGCTCGGTGAGCTCGCGGCGGCGCTGCTCGGCCGCCGACTCCCCCACGTCGACCAGCCCGAAGGTGGCCGAGTGGAGCATCTTGCGCCACCCCTTGCTGGGCCCCGGCCGCTTGTCGCTGACCAGGTTCTCCGCGCGCAGGTCCTCGGCCGTCTCGGGGTGCCCGCTGTAGCCGGGGAACTGCTGGGCCTGCACGCCGTCCGCGAAGTGGGCGGAGTACTGGAAGCCCGTCTGCGGACCGGACGGCGGCCCGCCCGGAGCCCGGCCCTGCGCGGGCCGGTAGCCCTCCGGCGCCCCCGGCGGCGGAGGCGCGCCGTAGGGGTCGTAGCCGGGGTGGGCGTGCGGATTGCCGGGCTGCCGGAGGGGCCGGCTGTAGGCGTCGTAGGGCTGGTTGTAGTCGTCGGGGTGACCGCCGTCCGGCGTGCCGGGCGCGTACGGCGGCTGCGCCTGTCCCGGACCGGGAGGAGGCGGCGCGTTCCACGCCTGCGGACCCGACGGCGCCGGATCCGGCCGCCAGTCGCCGGGCGGGGGAGCAGGACGGCCGCCGGTGTCGGCGCCGCCTCCCGGCCCTCCGGGGTACTGCGACGGCTCCGGGGGAGGCGCGGGAGGCAGGCCGGCCCCCGGGCCGGTGCCCGGTCCGCCGTACGGGGGCCCCGCGTTCGGCGGTAGCGGCGGAAGCTGTTCTGGAGAGGGGACGTCCCCGCCCGGTGCGGCGCGCTCGTCGGCGGGCGCCGACCCGTCCGGCGGGCGCACTCGCGGCGGGGCGGCCGGACCGTCGCCGGCGAGCGGCGGCTCGCCGGGCGCGCCGTACGGTTCCTGTGCGTCTTCGACGGGGCGGACGGGCTCGGCCGAGGTCCACTGCGGTCCGTCGTCGGAGGGCGCCCACCCCCGGCCGGTGGGGCGCGGAGGCGTGGCGGGAGACTCGCCCCAGGCGGCGGGGTCGTAGGACCACGAGCCCGCCGCCGGCTCGCCCTCGTCGCGGAAGGGCGGGAAGACCTCGGTCGCCTCACCGGGGCGCGGACCGGCGCCGTTGGGGCGGGCCGGACCGCCGTCGGGCCGGGAGTCCGGCGCAGGGCTCGGCGCGCGCTCCGGGGGCGCCCACTGGGAGAAGCCGCTATGGCCGCCCGTCCACGGCGCGCCGCCCGCCCCGTTGCTCCACGGCGGCGGGGCCGGCGGTTCGGCGGGTGGCGGCGCCGCCTCCTCTGGACCGGGGGGGTCGAGCGCGGCGCCCCCGTCCTGCTGGGCGTCCCGGTCCGCGGTCCGCCCCTGCGACTCGGCGGCGCGACCGGGGACGCCGGCGCCGTCGGAGGCGCCGCCGTCGCGGTGTCCGGGCATGCGCGCCGCGTCGGGAGCGTCCGGCGCCGGGCGGTCGGACCCGGGCGCCGCGGGAATCGGCTGCCCGTTGTAAGCGGTCCGCGGCTGGTTCGGGTCCTGCGCCGGGCGGCCGGGAGCCGGGGGCTGCTGCGCGGGACCGGGCGGCGGTGCCGGGTACTGGCCCGACGGGTGCGCCTCGCCCGGCCGCGCGCCGGGAAACCCCGGCGGCTCGGCGGGTGGGGGCCCGGCCGGATCGCGGCGTGCGGGATCACCGTCCCAGGCGGCCGGGGGAGGCGGGACCGGGTTCGGCGCCTCCTGCCCGCCGCCGGGGAAGAGGCCCGGGTCGGAAGCGTCCCGGGGTACTCCGCGGGGGTCCTGCGGGGCGGGTGCGTGGTGGGGCCCGGCCCGGTACGGGCCGGAGGGGTAGGCGTCCGGCGCGGGCGCCTGGTTCCAGCCGTCGCCGTACTGCGGCTGCGGCCCGCCCGGCGCACCGGGAACCTGGTAGGGACCCGGCGCCAAAGGCTGCTGCGGAGCGGGCGGCGGTCCGTGGGAAGCGGCGGAGCCGGACGGGCCGTCCTGAATCGGCGCACCGCCGGGTCCGCCGGGTCCGGCGGGTCCGGCGGGTCCGGCGGGTCCGGGGGGTCCGGCGGGTCCGGGGGGTCCGGCCGGATCTTCCCGACCCCGCCGATCCGCCGGCGCCTGCGGGGCGGGCCGGTCCGGCTCGAACCCGGCCATTCCGCCCACGGCGTAGGGAGGCGGCGGGACGGCGCCCTCGTCGACGGCGTAGGGCGGGGGCGGCGGTGACGCGTCGCCGAACCACTGATCGGCCGGGGAGGGGGCCTGCCCGCGGTCGCCCGGAGCAGCCTCGTGCGCCGCGGCGTCCTGGTCGTACCCCCTGTCCCACGCACGCATACCGGCATGTTCGGAACCGTCGTGCTCTCGGTGTGCCAACGCGGTTCTCCTCAAGACGCTTGCTCGGGTGCGCGATGTCCGATCGCTGCCGCCTGGCCGCGCCATGGGGAACGTGGCAGACCAGACCCGGACTCACGGATATTCTCTCCTCCGCCAACAAAGATACGAACCGCAGCCAAAAGCGGACACCCCGCGCCCGCCCGTCCGCCCGCCGTCCACAAGCGGCCGAGCCGGTACGCACGGCCCGCACCGGCCTGGGTAGCGTTGCGGCATGCACGCGATCCTCATCACAGAACCCGGCCCGGCCGACGTCCTGGCCTGGACCGAGGTCCCCGACCCTGTCCCCGGCGAGGGCGAGGTCCTCGTCGACGTCGCCGCCACAGCCGCCAACCGGGCGGACGTCAACCAGCGCCAGGGCAACTACCCTCCGCCCCCGGGCGCCTCCGAGTATCCCGGCCTGGAGTGCTCCGGCCACGTCGCCGCCCTGGGTCCGGGCACCGAGGACTCCGGCTGGTCGGTGGGCGACCCCGTCTGCGCGCTGCTCAGCGGCGGCGGCTACGCCGAGCGCGTCGCCGTGCCCGTCGGCCAGTTGCTGCCGGTCCCCCGCGGCGTCGACCTCGTCACCGCGGCCGCCCTGCCCGAGGCCGCCTGCACGGTGTGGTCCAACGTGTTCATGACCGCCGGCCTGCGCGCCGGCGAGACCCTGCTCGTGCACGGCGGCGGCAGCGGCATCGGCACCCTCGCCATCCAGCTCGCGCACGCGCGCGGCGCGCGGGTCGTGGCCACCGCCGGCAGCGCCGAGAAGCTGGACAGGTGCCGCGAGCTCGGCGCCGACGCGGGCATCGACTACCACCGCGAGCGCTTCCCCGACCGGGTAAAGGAGGTGACCGGGGGCGCGGGCGCCGACGTGGTCCTCGACATCATGGGCGCCTCCTACCTGGCCGACAACGTGCGCTCGCTCAACGTGGGCGGCCGCCTGGTGATCATCGGACTGATGGGCGGGCGCTCCGCCGAGCTCGACCTCGGGCGAATGCTGGTCAAGCGCCTGTCTGTGCACGCCACGACGCTGCGTTCGCGGCCACTGGACGAGAAGGCCGCCATCGTGGCCGGGGTTGCCGAGCACGTCTGGCCACTGGTCGCCGACGGCTCGGTGCGGCCCATCGTGGATCGCACACTGCCGCTGGAGCGCGCCGCAGAAGCACACGGCATCATGGAGTCGAGCGCGCACGTCGGCAAGATCGTGCTCACCCGATGACGACGCGACACCGTTAGGTGAGGGAATCATGAGCGAGCGATTCGACGATGAAGAGCAGCCGCACGTGCTGGTCATGGGCTCCGGCGCGGAAACCGGCTCCGGTTCCGGCAGCGAGGGCGACGAGCAGGCCGGCCAGCGTCCCCTGAGCGAGATGGTCGAGCAGCCGGCCAAGGTGATGCGCATCGGCAGCATGATCCGCCAGCTGCTGGAGGAGGTGAAGGCCGCCCCGCTGGACGAGGCCAGCCGCGAGCGGCTGCGCGAGATCCACACCAACTCCATCAAGGAGCTGGAGGACGGCCTGGCTCCGGAGCTGATCGAGGAGCTGGAGCGCCTCACCCTGCCCTTCGCCGGAGACAGCACCCCCAGCGAAGCCGAGCTGCGGATCGCTCAGGCCCAGCTCGTCGGCTGGTTGGAGGGCCTGTTCCACGGGATCCAGACCACCCTGTTCGCCCAGCAGATGGCGGCCCGCGCGCAGCTGGAGAACATGCGCAAGGCGCTGCCCGCCGGCATGGCGCCGCCAGGCGAGCCCGAGCGGGGGGGATCCGGCCCCTACCTGTGACGGGGCGCCGCCCGCCCGGCACGGGCTCCGGGAACCGTCCGCGACGCCACCGCGAAGGGTGCCGCACCGGGCGGTTCCCGCGGGGCGGCCGCCGCCGGTCCTAGCGCTTGACCGGTTCGAGCACCTCACGGCCGCCGACGAAGGGCCGCAGCGCCTCGGGGACCGCCACCGAGCCGTCGGCCCGCTGATGGTTCTCCAGAATCGCCACGATCCAGCGGGTGGTGGCCAGCGTGCCGTTCAGCGTGGCGGCGTGGCGCGGCTTGTCGGAGCCGTCGCGGAAGCGGATGTTCAACCGCCGCGCCTGGAAGTCGGTGCAGTTGGAGGTCGAGGTCAGCTCCCGGTAGCGCCCCTGCGTGGGAAGCCACGCCTCGCAGTCGAACTTGCGGGCCGCGCTGGTGCCGAGGTCGCCTCCCGCGATGTCGACGACGCGGTAGGGCAGCTCCAGCTTGTCGAGCATCTCGCGCTCCCAGGCCAGCAGCCGCTCGTGCTCGGCGCCGGCGTCGTCGGGATGGGCGTAGACGAACATCTCGACCTTGTTGAACTGGTGCACCCGGATGATGCCGCGGGTGTCCTTGCCGTAGGAACCGGCTTCTCGTCGGAAGCACGACGACCAGCCGACGTAGCGGTTGGGCAGCGCGTCGGCGGCGAGGATCTCGTCGGCGTGGTAGCCCGCGAGCGGGACCTCCGAGGTGCCGACCAGGTAGAGGTCGTCGGCCTCCAGCCGGTAGATCTCGTCCGCGTGGGCGCCGAGGAACCCGGTGCCTTCCATGGTCTCGGGGCGCACCAGCACCGGCGGGATCATCGGGGTGAAGCCGTTGGCCACCGCCTGCTGCATGGCCATGTTCAGCAGGCCCAGCTCCAGCATCGCGCCGACGCCGGTGAGGAAGTAGAACCGCGCTCCCGAGACTTTGGCGCCCCTGTCGGTGTCGATGGCGCCGAGCAGCTCGCCCAGCTCCAGATGGTCGCGCGGGGTGAAGTCGAGCTCGGCGGGGGTGCCGACGTGCTCCAGCACCCGGAAGTCGTCGACGCCCCCTTCGGGGGTGGCCTCGTCGACGATGTTGGGGATGTCGTGCAGCATCGCGTCGACCTCGGCGCCGAGGTCGTTCGCCTCGGCTTCGGCCCGCTTGACGTCGGCCGCCAGCTCCTTGGCCTTCGCCAGCAGAGACTCCCGCTCCTCGGGGGCGGCGGAGGAGACCGCCTTGCCCGCGCTCTTCTGCTCGGCGCGCAGGCCTTCGAAGCGCGTCTGCGCGGCTCGGCGCCGGGAGTCCAGGTCCAGCAGGCGGTCGACGACGGTCTCGTCCTCGCCGCGGACCCGCTGCGAGGCGCGCAGGCGGTCGGGGGACTCTCTGAGGGCACGGAGGTCGATCACGACTGCAGGCTACCGGTGATCGGAGCGGGCGACACATCGCTCCCGCCCGTCACCACCCGCTCGCCACTCACAACCCCGCCGTGCGGACCGCGGTGGAGAACGGCCCCCGCGAAAGCGCGTCATAACCGTCCCCCGGCACCGTGTACCGGGTGCGGGCGCGCTGGAGGGGGCGCGCCGGCGTAGACGGAAGGAGCACGCAGCGATGGCACAGCCGTGGGCGATGAAGGCGCTGAGCGCCATGACGGCGGACGAAGTGCGGGCTGCGCTGGGCCAGCTGCCCTACCTCCGCCCGGAGGACGCGGCCCTGGAGAAGGCGCTTCGGGACCGGCTCACCCTGGCCCTGGAGGCGGAACTCCCGGCCGAGGCGGCGCTGTCGGCGGGGTGAGCCGCTTCGGGTGCGCCCGAAGCGGCCGGGTTCAGCCGACCTCACCCGCCCTGATGCGGGCCAGCCACTCCTGGGCCTCGTAGAAGTCGGCGCTGGTGGTGCCGCGCGAGGGCATGAAGGGGGTGAGTTCGGTGTCGGCGTCGGCCCGCGGGTAGCTGCCGAGGAACCGGACCTCCTTGCACAGCCTCCGCAGCCCCATCAGCGCCTCGCCTACGGCGGGATCGGCCACGTGCCCGTCGGCGTCCAGGCAGAAGCAGTACCGGCCGAGGCCGTCGCCGGTGGGCCGCGACTCCAGCCGGGTGAGGTTCACCCCCCGGACCGCGAACTGGTTGAGCAGTTCGACCAGCGCCCCGGGGTGGTCGTCGGACAGGAACGCGACGAGCGATGTGCGGTCCGACCCGGTCGGTTCGGGCAGCGCCTGCGGCCGCATGAGGTGGATGAAGCGGGTCGCCGCGTCGTCGCGGTCGCCGACGCCCTCGGCCAGCGCGTGCAACCCGTTGCGCTCGCCCGCGATACGCGCGCAGATGGCGGCGTCGTAAGGGCTGCCCGGCTCGGCGACGCTCTGGGCCGCCGCGGCGGTGGACGAGACGGTGAACACCTCCGCGTCGGGGAGGCGGCGGGCGAGCCACCCGCGGCACTGCGCCAGTGCGTGCGGGTGGGTGGCGATGCGCTTGACGTCGGCGACCGTCGCGCCGCCACGCGCGAACAGGGTGAACTCGACGGGTAGGGCGACCTCGGCCGCGATGAGCAGCGGCTCGCCGTTGATCAGCTCGGCGATGGTGGCGGTGACGCCGCCCTCGACGGAGTTCTCCAGCGGCACCGTGCCGCCGTCGGCGTCGCCGCGGCGGATCGCGGCGAACACCGCGTCGACGCCGGCGTAGGGGATGCGGGCCGACTCCGGCGCCTCGGGCTGGAGGGTCCGGAGTGCGGCCTCGGTGAACGTCCCCTCGGGGCCGAGATAGGCGTAACGCATATTCCGCAGGTTATACCCGTGCGGCGTGCGCTGCGCAGGTCCGGGCGGCGGCCGCCGCCCCCTCCGACCTGCGATCGCCCGTGCGGCGGGCGTCACCGGCCCGCGAATCGGCGGTCCGCGCGTGGGCTTCTTCCGCCCGCTCGGACGGAAGACGCCGGGAAGGGCGCCGCCCGCTGCGCCGCCGCGGTGAGCGGCCTGCGGACCCGGCCCGGGTCAGTCGGCCGGGGCGCCCCCCGTGCCGCTGGCCGGCGCCCCGGTCGGCGCGGTTCCCAGCGTGCGCACCGCCGACGCGTCGCTGCCGGCGGGCGCACCGTTGCCGTCCCCGTGGCCCGCCTGCGGGCGGTCCCCGGCGGCACCCTGCCCGCCGGCCGAGGCGCCGTCGCCGGCGGCCTGCTTGCGCTTGCTGCCGGACCCGCCCTTCCCGGAGTGCACAGCCGTGTCGTCGCCCTCGGGGACGCCCGGCCGGTGCCCGAGCCGGGCCGCGCGGATGGCGCGGTACTCCTCGGGCGACAGCGCTTCCTCGGCGCGGCCCTGCCCGATGGACTTGGCGTAGGTCCGCGACTCGGTCCGCCCGTTGATCGAGGTCATCACGACGCCGTCGCCGACGGCGTTGAGCAGCGCTAGTGAGAACGAGCGCGCCCCCGACATCTCCTCCAGGGCGTCGTAGCGAACCATCGCGACGTCGCGCACCGCCCGCATGTCCAGTCCGTTCCCGTCGGGCTGGAGCCGTTGGATCATCGTGCGGCAGTCACGCGCCGTCCTGCGGACGCGGATGAGCGCGTAGGCCCCGAGGGCCAGTCCGCCGACGCCCGCGATCGCCGCCAGAGCGGCCAGATAGGTAGTCAAGGTAGTCACCACAGTGCGAGAGTATCCGCCACTCTCTGTAATGCGAACGACACTCCGCGCGTTTCGCGTAGCCGGTCGCCGCTCATCGGCGGCGGCGTGCCGCCCGCCCGCGCCGCGTGGCGGCCCTGCGCGCCGCCACAACCGCGGCGCCGCGCAGGTCGTCCCGCAGCCGCCGCCCGCGGCGCGCCAGGGCCGGGCCCAGGTCCCGCTCGGCCAGCGCCCGCGCCACATCCGCCAACTGGCGGGCGCGGTGCAGCTGCGCGCCCACACCGGCGCCGATGGGCCGGTGCTCCAGCAAGACCTCGACCTCCACCACCGCGAGTCCCGCGCGCAGCAGGTCGACCGTCATCCCTGCCTCCGCACCGAAGCCCGCGGCGAGCGGCCGCGCGGCCTCGAACGCCGCCCGGGTCAGGCACCGCTGGCCGCTGAGGGGCTGCTCGGGCTCCCACCCGGTCGCGCGCCGGATTCCCTCGCGCGCCAGCGATACGACGGCGCCGCGTCCGCCGAGGCGCTGCCGTGTCGCCGGGAGCAGCGCGATCGTCATGTCGGCCGCCCCCGAGCGCACCGGCTCCGCCAGCGGCGCGGCCCGTGCAGCGCTGGAGCCGAGGTCGGCGTCGAGGAAGAGCAGGTGGCGCGGCGCCGCGCGGCGGTCGGCGCTCTCGGCGCGCCGAACCCCCTCGGCGCCGGTCTCCATGGCCGCGCCCTTGCCGCGGTTGGCGCCGTGGCGCAGCACTCGCGCCCCTGCGGCCTCGGCGACGGCGGCGGTGCGGTCGCGGGAACCGTCGTCGACCACCACGACCAGGTCGGCTCCGGGCAGGCCGGCGGCCGCGCGCACCGTGGCGCCGATCAGTGCCTCCTCGTCACGCGCGGCGATGACGACGGCGGTCGCAGGGCCCGCCCTGCCGGCTTGCGCGGGTTCGTTCACGGGCCCTCACCGAAGGGAGCGGGCCGCGCGCCGACGCGTCCGGCCGGCGGCGCGCCCGTGCAGGGCGCCGCCGCCGGGTCCGAGAGCGGACGGCGGGGCCTGCGGCGCCCGGGTCCGATGTGTGCGAGGCGCGCGCGCCCACGCAGCGAGCGATGGGCGGCCCGGCCGAGCTGCACGGAGCGCCGCCGCCGGCGCACTCGGCGGCCTCCGCCGCGGCCGGCGACCGGACTCGTCTCAGCGCCCCGCGGAGCGCGGCGACAGGCGGCGGGCCGTGCTTCGCCGACCGCCAGCAGGAGCCGCGCCGTTGGACAGCGGTCCACCGGGCACGGCCTACGCCGTGGGGCTGGACTCGGCCGTCAGGGGAAGGGCGTCGGTGGAGTCCTCGATGGCGAAGACGGCGTTCAGCCCGGTGACCTCCAGGATCTTGCGGACTGCGGGCTTGGGCGCGACGAGGACGAGGTCGCCCTCCTTCGCGCGTGCGCGCTTCATTCCCGACAGCAGGACGCTCATCCCGGTCGAGTCGCAGAACTCCACCCGCGACATGTCGACCAGGAGTCGCCGCGCACCGTCCTCCAGTGCGTTGACGAGCCCGCTCTGCAGCTGCGGTGCCGTATAGAGGTCAATCTCGCCACGCACGGTGACAACGGCGCTATCGCCTTGAGACTGACTCGAGATCTTCAACTCCACAGTCGAGACTGTAGCGCCCACGGGGAGTACAGGCCACATCGGCGACGGCGTTTCGGACATCGGGAACGTTCCGCGGGAAGTACGGCAGCCCCCGCGCGCGAGCCGGTCACGCTGCGAGAACGCCCGCCGGCGCGTCTAACCGGCCTGTTCGGCCCCGCGCGCCGTGCGCTGCTCAGGCACGGGCCGCCTGCTGCGGAGGCACCGCCGATATCCGCTCGCCCGCCCGGCCGGCGCTACGCGGAACCGTCGCGGTTCCGGGGGTTCCCGAAGCGCGCTCGTGCGGTGCGTCGGCGGCCGGTTCCGGCTGCTCCGGCGCCGCTTCGAGCACAGCCCAGACGGTGGTGATCCGGTCGTCGACCTCGGTGCCCCACTTGGCGGCGATGTGCTCCACGATGCCGAGGCCGCGCCCGCCGAGGCCCGACAGCGAAGGGCGGGCCAGCCGCGGAAGGGTCTGGGCGCCGCCGTCGCGCACCGAGACCTCCAGCCAGCCGCTGCGCGCGCCTCCGGTTGAGGCGTCGCCGAGCTCCCAGCTCACCTCCACGCATCCCGGAGGAAAAGGGTCGGGCAAGCAGCAGGCGTGGCGCAGGGCGTTGCTCAGCAGTTCGCTCAGGACGATGGCCGCGTCGTCGACCTTGGTGTTGTCGAGCCCGCAGTCGCGCAGATCAGAGCAGAGCCGCCGGCGCGCGCTCGTCACACTCGACGCCGCGTGCGGCAGCAGTACAACTCGTGACACGTCCTTCTCCCCGTTCCTCGACGCGCACACTCCCGCGCGTCCGGCGTAGCCCGGCAAGCGGCGGGAGCACGAGCCTGCCGCCCACGTCCCGACCTGGATCCAGCCCTTATTAACTTGGTCGGTTCGCGGCAAAGTCCCGGCCATGCGACTCTGCCAGGGCCGAAATGCCCCGTTCGCCCACATCGGAAACACGTCGTCGCCGCTCGTCTGCCGGGCGGCTCCTAGCGGCGGACGAACGGTCGCGGCCACCGGGCGCGCGAACCGGTCACGGATCCGGGATTCCGGACTCGCCGAGCCCGGCGACCTGCGCGGAACGTAATGTGAATCTCATCCGCGTCCCATGGCCGTCCAGGGCCTGAGCGGTGACTTCGCCACCCTGGGCACGGGCCAGCCGGCGGGCGATGTAGAGGCCCAGCCCGATCCCGCCGAACCTCCGGCGGTCGCCCGCCTCGCCCTGCACGAACCGCCCGAAGATGCGCTCCTCGTCGCCCGGTCGGACCCCGACTCCCTGGTCCTCGACGCACACTGCCACGGACGGGCCCTCCACGGCCGCGCGCAGCACGATGCGCCCGCCCTCCGGCGAGTACTTGAACGCGTTCTCCAGCAGTTGGCCGATGACGACGTCGGTGGCCGCGGCGTCGCCGAGGGCGAACGGCAGCAGATCGGGCAGCTCCAGATCCAGCGTGTGCCGGGCGGAGAAGGGCTGAAACGCGGTCGCGCAGTCGCGCAGCAGCCGCTCCAGGTCGAAGGGGTCGTTGCCGGTCTTCAGCTCGGCCTCGCGGGCGTCGGATCCCAGCAGCAGGTTCTCGACCAGCTGCGCGAGCGTGCCGGAGCGCTCCGCGATGGTGTCGACTGCGCTGCGGCGCGACTCGTCGTCGAGCTGGTCCCAGCGCCGCACCAGAGTGCTGGCGAACCCCTGCACCACGGTGATGGGCGTACGCAGCTCGTGCCCGGCGGTGGCCAGGAAGAGGTCCTTCTCCTCTTCCAGCGCCTTGGCCTCGGTGATGTCGCGGAAGTCGACCACGCGCTCGCCGGTCTCGGGGATGTCGGTGATGAGGATCTCCAGCCACCGGCCGTTGTCCAGGCGGTGCCGGATGTTCTCGCCTTGGCGGGCCGGCAGCGGGAACGGGGGGTGGCGGCCGACCGCGTCGGCCATGGCGTAGCCGGTCAGCTCCGCGGCCGAGCGGTTCCACTTGCGCACCAGGCCGCCGGCGCCCAGGACCGCGATGCCGTCGGCGCTGGAGTCGACGACGGCGTGCTCGTGGGCGCGCTGGCGCACGATCTCGCGGTAGGCCATGGCGTTTCCCAGCGCGACCCCGGCGTGCGCTGCGAGCAGCTCCAGCAGCTCCAGCTCGACGTGTCCCACCTTGCGCCTGCTGTAGAGCGCGTACAGCGCCCCGTAGGGCCTGCCCTGCACGTTGGAGACGCCGAGCGCGATCGTGTGCAGGCCGTCGAGGTCGGCCCAGATGAGGTCGTCCAGGCTGCGGGTGTCGTCGGTGGCGAGCAGGACGGTCTTGCCGCTGCGCAGCAGCTCGCCGAACAGGCTGGACTCCAGGGGAGCCTGGTATCCGCGCAGGTGGTCGGAGAGCTGGGTCAGGCTGACCAGCCGAAGCTGATCGTCCTCGATCAGCGCGAACCCGCCGGCGTCGGCGCCCGTGAGCTCGGTCAGGCTGTGGGCGATGCGGTCCAGCACCGCGTCCAGGTCGAGGTCGGCGTTGATGTCGGCGACCACGTCGGTCAGCCGCCGCACCAGGCGGGCCCGCTCGGTCATGTGGCTCTGGACCGCGCCGATCTCTTCGTAGGTGTGGAAGACGCTGATCCAGCCGGCGGGCGTGCCCTGGTCGTCCAGCAGGGAGCTGCTGTCGATGCGCACGTCGACGACGCTGCCGTCGCGGCGCAGGCGGCGGCTGACGATGGAGACGGGACCTCCGGCCCGCACCCGCTCCAGGATCGCGTGGTGCTCGGCGGTCAGCTCGTCGGGCACGATCGGCAGGGGGCGCCCGGCCACCTCGGCCGAGGTCCAGCCGAACATGCGCTCGGCGGCGGGGTTCCACAGCACGACCCGCAGCTCGGTGTCCACGGCCACGATCGCGTCGGCGGCGCACGCCAAGACGGCGTCGGCGCCGGGGGCGAAGTGATCGGGAGCCACCTCGACATAGTGCCACCCGAGGCCGCCCGCGCGGTTCGCCATTCCCCAAAAACCGGGGGGAGCGGGCGCCCATGCGCGGCGCGGTTGGCGCTCAGGCCCCGCACGTCCGGATCAGGCCACTCGCGGGGCCTCCCCGGTCTCGCTGACCATCGCCCGCCCGGACAGCGCCCAGGCCTGCATACCGCCGGCGACGTTGGCCGCCTGCCAGCCGGCCCGGTTCAGCGCCTCGACGGCCTGCGCCGAGCGCCCGCCGACCCGGCAGACCACATAGACCTGCCGGTCCTGCGGTACCTCGCCGGCCAGCTCGGCCAGCCTGCTCAGGGGGACGTGCACGGCGTCGGGCGCGTGGCCCGCCGCCCACTCGTCGTCCTCGCGGACGTCGAGCAGATAGCCGTCGGGCGGCACCGAACCGACCTCGACCACGGGGACACTCTCAGCGAACACCGGATACTCCTCGACTTTCCTCATGCGGCTGCGCGGGCGCGGTCCTCCTCCGGGCCCCGAACGGCCCCGGGGACTCCGGGGCGGGTGTGCGGGGGCTCCCATCGGAGACCGGAAAACAGCAAGGGCCCCGCGTCCGCGGCGCGGCGACAGTGCGTGGCGCGGGCGTGACCGAGGGAACCCGGCGGGGCCCCGCCACGTCGAACAGGGTATGCGCCCACCTGTTACAGCGGCCGCGCCGGCATCGGCCGCCCTGCTCGCCCTCGTCTTCGCGGCGGGCTGCGGTGCGTCCGAGGTCCGCACGCCCCCGGAGGCGACTCCGAGCGGCGCGGCGACCTCTCCGTCCGGCGAACAAGGCCCCGCGCCTGAGACCGAACTCACCATCGACATCTCCTCCGGCACGAGCGCCGAGCCCAGCGGCGCGGCCGGTCCCTCCCCTGTACCCAGCCCGTCGCCGGCGGAGCCGCGCGAGTGGCGGCTCGCCTGCGGTCCGGCCGGCGGAGACCACCCGGCCCCCGAGGAGGCCTGCGCCGATCTCGCCGAAGCGGGCGGCGCCGAGGCGTTCGAGGAGGTCCCCGAGAACACCCCGTGCACCTTCATCCACGGCGGGCCGCAGGTCGCCCGGATCACCGGTCACGTCGGCGACACCCGGATCGACACGGAGGTCACCCGGACCGACGGCTGCGAGATGGATCGCTACGACAACCTGGGCGCGGTACTCGCGCCCTGACCGGGCACCGGGCGCACCGGCGGCGTCCGGTGCGGCACGGCGGTCTGCCGCCGCGGTCCGTCAGTGCGCGCACCGGTGCCGGTGCACTCCTGTGGGCTCGCTCACGCACTCGCCGAACGCGGCGAGCGGGCGCGGGGCGGCGCCCCGATGGACAGAAAAAGCAACGGGCCCCGCCGCGTAGTGCGGCAGGGCCCGTCTGCTGGTGGGCGAGGAGGGATTTGAACCCTCACATCCTTTCGGACACACGGACCTGAACCGTGCGCGTCTACCGTTCCGCCACCCGCCCGAGTGACACATATATGATTGCACACATATACAGTGGGTTCGCCGGGGCCGATTCCGACCTGAGGGTCCGGATTCGCCTCCGCTCGGCGACGGACACAAGATTAGCACGGACGCCGGATGTTCGGTGCACGCTTTCCCTCCTCCCTCGCGGCACTCCACCCCGCGAAACGGCGGGACCTATGACCTACCGGATCGCCCTCCGGATGGCGCGCGTGAGTCCAAGGGTGCTGTTACCCGGTTACGATCGTCAGTACATCCGGAGTGGAGTAAGGGAGGTACCTCGTGGGAGTGCTCCAACGCTTCGAGCGCAGGCTTGGAGGCATGATCGAAGGCACCTTCGCTCGGGCCTTCAAGTCGAAGCTCGAACCGGTCGAGATCGCCAGCGCCGTTCAGCGCGAGATGGACGAGCGCGCCGCAATCGTCGCGCAGGGACGGACCCTGGTGCCGAACGACTTCGTCGTGGAGCTCTCCGGCGAGGACGCCGAGCAGATGGACGCCCTGGCCGACACCATCGGGCAGGAGCTGGCGAAACTCGCACGCGACTACGCGACCGAGCAGGGGTACTCTTTCGTCGGCCCCGTGCGTGTGCACTTCAAGGCCGAGGCGGACCTGCAGATCGGCCGCTTCCGCATCCGCTCCGGGGTGATCCGCGGCTCCACCGTCGAGAGCGGCGAGATCCGCCAGCCGGTCAGCGACCAGCCGCGCAGCTCCGCCGACGTCCAGGGCCATCCGCGCCTGCTGATCTCGCCGGGCGGCGCGACGGCCGAGGGCTCGGTGGAAAGCCACGGCATGCAGCAGTCCTTCGTGCTGAACACGCAGGTGACCCTGCTGGGCCGGGGTACCGACTGCCACCTGCGGCTGGTGGACAACGGGGTATCCCGCCACCACGCCGAGATCAGGGTGGAGGGCGACGAAGCGGTGCTCGTCGACCTCGGCTCGACCAACGGCACCTTCGTCAACGGCGAGCAGGTCAAGCGCGCCCGACTGGTCGACGGCAGCCGCGTCAGCCTGGGCCGCACCACCATGACCTTCCGCCGCGACTGACACACGACCGCCACTCCGACCTCCGTTCGGGGCCTGCCGGCCCGAACGCCCGCAACCAAACGGACTCTCACCGCGTCTCAGACGGTAGAGAGGCCTCCACCCGAACAGACGCCACCCGCTGGCGAGGCGGGGGGCGGCCGAACCACCGGCGACGGCCCCTAGGATCCCCTTCCATTGAGTTCGTTCGGCTTTTCCGCCACGATCTCCTAGGGTCCGACGCCGACTAGACGCGGTGGCGGCTCCGATGATCGCCACCTCGCCGGAGCACGACAGGGGCTGAAGAGCAGTTCAATGTCCGACTTGACCCTCATGCTGATCAGGATCACGTTCCTCTGCGTGCTGTGGCTGTTCGTGATCATGGCGGTCGGCGTCATCCGCACCGACCTCCTCGGCCCCGCCAAGAGCAAGTCCAAGCGCAGCAAACGCAGCGAGGAGGGCCGGTCGTCCGGTCCCGCTCGGCCGGCCCGCGCACCCAAGGGCCGCCGCAACGAGCCGCGCGCCCTGGTCGTGACCAAGGGACCGCTCGCCGGCACCTCGCTCAACCTCACGTCACAGCCGATCGTCATCGGCAGGGCCAACGACGCCACACTCGTCATCAACGACGACTACGCGTCCGGTCGCCACGCCCGCATCTTCTCCGACCAGGGCCGCTGGATCGTCGAGGACCTCGGGTCGACGAACGGCACCTACCTCGGTCAGCAGCGGCTGACCCGCCCTCAGCCCATTACGGTCGGACAACCCATCCGCATCGGCAAAACCGTCCTGGAACTGCGCAAATGACAATCGCTCTCCGATACGCGGCGTACTCCGACGTAGGATGCCTCCGCGAAGGCAACGAAGACTCCGCCTACGCCGGCCCGTACCTCCTCGCGGTCGCCGACGGAATGGGCGGTCATGCCGGCGGTGAGATCGCCAGCGCCATCGCCGTCTCGACTCTGCGGGCGCTGGACGAGGACGTGCCCACCACCGACGAGATGGTCGGCTCGCTCCAGCAGGCCGTCGAAAACGCCAACTCCACGCTCGCCCAGCGGGTGAAGGACGAACCCCGCCTGGAGAACATGGGCACAACCCTAACGGCCATGCTCTGGTCGGGGGCGCGTGTCGCCATGATCCACGTCGGCGACTCCCGCGCCTACCTGCTGCGCGGCGAGGAGTTCGGGCAGATCACGCACGACCACACCCTGGTGCAGACCCTCGTCGACGAAGGCAAGATCACCGAGGACGAGGTCGCCACCCACCCCCAGCGGTCTCTGCTGCTGCGCGCCCTCGACGGCCGCAGCCAGGTCGACCCCGACGTCTCCGTCAGCGAGGCCCGGGTCGGCGACCGCTACCTGCTGTGCTCCGACGGCCTCTCCGGTGTCGTCAGCACCGACACCATCCGCCAGACGCTGGAGTCGGAGCCGAACCCCGACGCCGTCGCGCGTCGGCTGATCGACCTGGCCAACCGGGGCGGAGGGCCCGACAACATCACCGCCGTGGTCGCCGACGTGATCGACACCGCCACCGACCCCGGCGGTCCCACGCAGGAGCCCTCGGTGGTCGGCGCCGCCGACCAGCGCCGCGAGCCGGTGATGACGCCCGACACCCCGGCCGGGCGCGCCCAGGGGCTGAACCGCTCCGCCGGCGACACCGCCGAGATGGACCGCATCCCGCCGGCCGAGGACGCGCGCGAGGCCCCCGCGCCAGAGCCCGACCGGCGCACACGCCGGTGGTGGCCGATGGTCGTCACCTTTCTGGTGATCGTCGTCGCGATCGCCGCGGCCGGCTTCTACTTCGGCTCGCAGTACCTGAGCAACCAGTACTTCATCGGCCCCTCGCAGGACGGGTCCAGCGTCGCCGTCTACCGGGGCCTCAACACCGACATCGCCGGCTACGAGCTGGCCGAGCAGATCCAGAAGACCGACATCCCCCTCGACGGGCTGCCCGAGAACCAGCGCAGCTCCGTCGACGCCACCATCCCCCTCGACCGCGGCGACGTCGACGGCCGCATCAGCGAACTGCGCGACCAGGCGGACGCCTGCTCCTCCGACCCCGAGTCCTGCGGACTCGAGTCCGGCGGCTCCGGACAGCAGGGCCAGGACGGCCAGAAGTCCCAGGAGTCCCAGGAGAACCGCGCCACCGCGCAGAACTCGCTGAGCGGCGAGGCCGTCGAGAACTCAACGGGAGGGGAGTGAGGTGGCGACCGAGGCCCCTACGCAGCTGCCACCGGTCAAGCGGCGCAACGCCGAACTGGTGATGACGCTGATCGCGGTCGGCACGATGCTGTTCGCGATGATCGAGGCCGGCCTCACCCGCAACGGGGAGATGCCGGCCAGCCTGTTCGTCTTCGGCGTGCTCTTCGGCGGCCTGGCGGTCCTCGCGCACTTCTTCATCCGCTTCTTCGCGCCGTGGTCGGACCCGCTGCTGCTGCCGCTGGCGACCCTGCTCAACGGCCTGGGCATCGCCATGCTCTGGCGCCTGTTCGAGGCCACGGGCGACACGAGCCAGGGCAGCGCGCGGGACCAGCTGATCCTCACAGCGGTCGGCATGGCCGTCTTCGCGGCGATCGTCTTCTTCCTCAAGGAACCCCGCACCCTGCAGCGCTATCCCTACATCATGGCGCTGGGCGCGGTGATCCTGCTTCTCATGCCGCTCATCCCGGGTATCGGCCAGACGGTCAACGGCGCCCGCCAGTGGGTCAACCTCGGGGTCACCACGCTGCAGCCCTCGGAGTTCGCCAAGATCGCCCTGGTCGTGTTCCTGTCCGGCTATATGGTCACCAAGCGCGACGTGCTCGCCCTGGCCTCGCGCCAGGTCAAGGTCGGCCCGCTGAAGGTGCTGGACCTCCCCCGCGCCCGCGACCTCGCGCCCATGGCGGTCATGTGGGGCTTCTGCATCATCGTCCTGGTCATCCTGATGAACGACCTGGGCACCTCGCTGATGCTGTTCGGCACGTTCCTGGCGATGATCTACGTCGCCACCCACCGCGGCAACTGGCTGGTGATCGGGCTCACCGCTTTCTTCGGCGCCTGCGCCCTGATCTACCCGTTCGTGTCGCACTTCCGGGTGCGCATGGTCACCTGGCTCGACGCGTTCCACCCCGACGTGTACTGCACCGACGAGGCGATGGCCAACCCCGACGCCTTCTGCAACGTCTCCGGCAACAGCCAGCAGCTCGTGCAGGGCCTGTTCGCGCTGGCTGAAGGCGGCATGACGGGGACCGGCCTGGGCGGCGGCAAGCCCGGCTACGTGTTCGAGGTGCAGAACGACTTCATCTTCGCGGCATTCGGCGAGGAGCTGGGACTGGCCGGCGTCATGGTGATGCTGCTGGCCCTCGCCCTGCTGGTCGAGCGCGGTATGCGCATCGCGCTCGCCTCCAAGGAGCTCTTCATCAAGATGTTCGCCTCGGGCATCTCGTTCCTGATCGCCTTCCAGACGTTCGTCGTCATCGGCGGCGTCACCCGGGTGATCCCGATGACGGGTGCGACCATTCCCTTCGTCGCCAAGGGCGGTTCCGCCCTACTGTCGAGCTGGATCATGCTGGCGCTGCTGATGCGGATGAGCAACAACGCACGCAAGCCGGCCCCGCAGGCCATCCAGGACGAAGGCGCGACACAGGTGATCTCACGATGAACAAGCCAATCCGCCGCCTCGCGATCTTCACCATGGCGCTCTTCGGCGTGCTGCTGCTCAACGTGTCCTGGATCCAGACGTTCCAGGCCGAGACCCTGCGCGAGCACCCCTACAACCGGCGCCAGTTCATCGAGAGCCTCACCCAGCACCGGGGCTCCATCCTCGTCGGCAGCCAGGAGGTCGCCTACTCCAAGCCGGTGGGCGGCGACAGCGAGCAGTACCAGCGCCACTACGAGAGCGGTGAGAAGTACGCACCCGTGGTGGGTGCGTTCCGCGCGGGCTCGGCCACCGGAATCGAGCGGGCCGAGAACTCGTTCCTGGACGGCTCGAACGAACTGCTGGCGGTGAACAACTTCCGCGACATGCTGACCGGCGAGGAGCCCGAGGGCGCCGACGTCTACCTCACCGTCGACGCAAAGGTGCAGCAGGCCGCCATGGACGGGCTGCAGTCGCTGGGCAAGAACGGGGCGGCGGTCGCGCTCGATCCCAAGACCGGGGCGGTGCTGGCCTCCTACTCCACGCCCACCTTCGACCCCAACAGCGTCGCCAGCGTCACCGAGACCGACCAGGCGGCCGAGAACTGGACCGACCTCGAGGCCAACGAGCAGCAGCCGCTGCTCAACCGCGCCTTCAACCAGGTCTATCCGCCCGGGTCGACCTTCAAGGTCGTCACGGCGGCCACCGCGCTGGAGAACGGCGCGACCCCGGAGTCGACCCAGGAGGCGCCGGCCAGCCTGGACCTGGGTGCTCCGCTGCCGAACGCCTGGGGCGGGCCGTGCAACGACGGCGCCCCCGACTCCCTGGCGCACTCGATCGAGATCTCCTGCAACACGTCGATGGCCAACTGGGCGATCGACCTCGGCGGGCAGAAGCTGAACGAGCAGGCGTCCGCGTTCGGCTTCAACCAGGGTCCGATGGAGATCCCGCTGGAAGTGACCGAGAGTGCGGCACCTGTGGAGACCGATCCCAATATCCTGGGGCGTGCCGGCATCGGCCAGGCCAACATCCAGACCACGCCGCTGCAGATGGCCATGGTCGCCGCCGGCGTCGCCAACGGGGGCGACGTCATGAAGCCCTACCTGGTCGAGTCCGTGCAGAACTCCAATCTGGAGGAGGTCAAGGCCGCCCAGCCCGAGGTCGCCTTCCCCGACGCCATCAGCTCCGGCACCGCCGATGATCTGACGGAGATGATGATCGGCGTCACCGAGGGCGACGAGGCCTCGGGGCCCGCCGGAGCGATCTCCGGAATCCACGTCGCCGGCAAGACCGGTACCGCCGAGACCGCAAGCGGTCCCACACACAACTGGTTCATCTCCTTCGCACCGGCCGAGGACCCCCAGGTCGCCATCGCGGTGGTCGTCGAGCACGGAGGAGCGAGCGGCGGAACGCTGGCCGCTCCGATCGCGCAGGACATGATGGAGGCTGTGATCAACGAGTGAGCGAGAACGACGCCGGCTCCCCCGGTCCGGGCTCCCTGGCGGGCACCGTGCTAAGCGGCCGCTACCGGCTCCAGGAGCAGATCGGCTCCGGCGGCATGGGCGCCGTCTGGCGCGCCGAGGACTCCCTGCTCAACCGCGAGGTCGCGGTGAAGCTGCTGCACCCCGCGCAGATGGCGGAGCCCACCTCGCGCGAGCGGTTCCGCACCGAGGGCCGCATCACCGCGGGCCTGTCGCACCCCGGCATCGCCCAGGTCTACGACTACGGCGAGCAGGACGGCCACGCCTACCTGATCATGGAACTCGTCCCGGGCGAGCCGCTGGCGTCGATCCTGCGCCGCAACGACGGCCTGGAGCCCAGCGTCACGCTGGACATCATCGGCCAGGCGGCGGCCGCGCTGGCGGCTGCGCACGCCCGCGGAGTGGTCCACCGCGACATCAAGCCCGGCAACCTGCTGGTCACCGAGAACGGCACCGTCAAGCTGACCGACTTCGGCATCGCCCGCGGCAACGAGTCGGTCACCCTCACCCAGACCGGCATGGTGATGGGCACCGCCCAGTACATCTCGCCGGAGCAGGCGTCCGGCCGCCCGGCCACCCACGCCTCCGACATCTACGCCCTCGGCGTGGTCGCCTACGAGTGCCTGGCCGGTCAGCCGCCGTTCACCGCCGACACGCCGCTGGCCCTGGCGCTGGCCCACACCCGCGAACCGCCGCCTCCGCTGCCGGCCGACGTGCCGCCCCAGGCCGCCGCGCTCGTCGAGCGCCTGCTGGAGAAGCCGCCGGAGGCCCGGCCCTCGTCGGCCGGCGATGTGGCCGCCGCGGCCCAGCGCCTGCGCAACGGCATGGACGCCGCCCTCGGCGGGTCCACCACGGCCATGGACCTGCCCGATCCCGCGCACACGATGGTCGCCGGCGTTTCCCCGACGACCTCGCCGGACGGGATCACCACCGCGGCCGGGGGTGCGCAGGGTGGCGGAACGGGGCCCGCGGCCGACCGGTACGGAGACGATAGTCTTGACCGGGCCTCTTCTCCGAGGCGCCGGGCGAGCCTTCCGCTGGTGCTGGCCGCCGTGGCGGCCGCGGCAGTCCTGGTGCTCGGCGTGGTCTGGGCAGGCCGCTACTTCGGAACGCCTGAGGCCGAGGGCAACAGCGTGGGCAACCAGCAGCCGAATGCGTCCGAGAGCGCTTCGGAGCCGCAGCCGTCGAACACGCAGGAGGAGACCTCGGACGGGGACTCCGGCGTTCAGGACTACCCCGCGCCCGACGACAACCAGACAGATGACGGGTCGGAGCCCACTCAAGCGCCCTCGACGGAGCCGGCGAGCCCGCCTACCGGCGGGGACGGGACGACCGACGAGCCCGCCGAGCCCACCGGCGACGACGACCCGCCCTCGACCGGCGACCCCGGGGAAGGCGACACCCCGCCCGGGAACGGCGGGTCCACACCTGACACTGGGGACGACGGAGACACCGGCGACTCCTCAGGGGGCGGCTCGGAGACAGATTGACCTGCAGGCACGCGACCGACACTCGCCAGGCGACGCAGGGCTGACGCCCGAAGCGCAGATTACGAGGAACAGTTCACGACATGTCACAGCCACGGCTACTCGGCGGCCGCTACGAGCTCGACCAAGTCATCGGTCGCGGCGGCATGGCCGAGGTCTACCGCGCCCGTGATCTGCGGCTGGACCGCATGGTGGCCGTCAAGACACTGCGCCACGATCTCGCTCGCGACCACACGTTCCAGACCCGGTTCCGGCGTGAGGCGCAGTCGGCTGCGTCCCTGAACCACCCCTCGATCATCGCCGTCTACGACACCGGCGAGGACATGGTCGACGGGCTGGCGATCCCGTTCATCATCATGGAGTACGTCGAGGGCCGCACGCTCAAGGAGCTGCTCGACGACGACCGCCGACTGCTGCCCGAGCGCTGCGCCGAGGTGACCGACGGCATTCTGCGCGCTCTGGAGTACAGCCACCAGAACGGCATCGTGCACCGCGACATCAAGCCGGCCAACGTCATGCTGACGCGCCAGGCCGAAGCCAAGGTCATGGACTTCGGCATCGCCCGTGCGATGAACGACAACCAGGCCACGATGACCCAGACGTCGCAGGTCATCGGCACCGCGCAGTACCTCTCGCCGGAGCAGGCGCGGGGCGAGCGTGTCGACCCTCGCAGCGACATCTACTCCACCGGCTGCGTCCTCTACGAGCTGCTCACCGGCCAGCCGCCCTTCACCGGCGACTCCCCCGTATCCATCGCCTACCAGCACGTACGCGAGGATCCGGTTCCGCCGTCACAGGTCGACCCGGAGATCCCGGCCTGGCTCGAAGAGGTCACGCTGCGCGCGATGACCAAGGACCGCGACCAGCGGTACCAGACCGCCGAAGAGATGCGCCAGGACATCCAGCGCGGACTGCAGGGGATGCCCACCGAGGCGAGCACCATGGCGATGGCCCCTGCGGGCGCCACGTCCGCGCTGCCTCCCGTGGACGACCGCAACCGGCGCGACGACTACGACGATGACGACTACTACGACCGCGACGAGGGCCGCGGGGGGCGCACCGCCCTGTGGATCCTGCTCGCCGTCGCCGTCGTGGCCGCCTTGGGATTCGCCGTCTGGCTATTCAGCCAGGCTCCCGCGGATCGCATGGAGATCCCCGATGTCTCGGGGATGTCGGAGTCGGCTGCGCAGCAGGAGCTGGAGCAGGCCGGCTTCACCAACGTCACCGTCGAAGAGCAGAACAGCGGGGACGTCGAGGAAGGCAACGCGATCGGCACCGATCCGCCCGCCCATGAGCAGAGCACCGCCGACAACGAGATCGAGCTGCAGATCTCCACCGGGCCGGGCTCCAAGGAGATTCCCGACGTGGTCGGGCAGGACCAGGCGTCGGCTGAGCAGACGCTCACGGACGCCGGGTTCGAGATCGGCGACACCAGCGAGGAGGCTTCGGCGTCCTACGCCGAGGGGCAGGTGGTCCGGACCAGTCCCCCCGGCGGCCAGTCCGCCGACCCCGGCAGCGCAATCGACCTCGTCATCTCCACAGGGCCGGAGCAGGTCGCCGTACCCGACGTTGCCAACATGACCCAGGAAGAGGCGCAGAGCGCCCTAGGGGACGCGGGGCTGACCCCCAGTTTCCAGGAGGAGGCGAGCGACTCCGTCGAGCCGGGTCGGGTGACCCGCCAGGACCCCGAGGCCGGCACCGAGGTCGACCCGGGCTCCTCGGTCACCGTGTGGCTGGCCACCGAGCCCGAGGCGCCGGAGCCTTCACCGACCGGCACGACCACACCGACCGGCGGGGGCACCGAGACGCCGGAGGGGTGGCCCAGCGGTCTTCCGTGGCCGCCCAACGGGGGCTGATTCGCCCGCGGGTGCGCGCGCCGCGCACGCGCCGGGTCGGGGCGCTTTGATGGGTTCCCGGCCCGGCTGGAAAGGTTCCCCGCAGGCCGCAGGCGTTGTGGCCGGTAGCGCGGCCGCTGCGGACGTCCCGTGAAGCCTCTGTTGGGCGTAGACTGGTATGAACCGAGATCCGTAGTTCCCGGCCGATTCGTATTTGGAGCAGCGACCGTGCCCAAGTCCCGCAGCGATCGCAAGAAGAAGGCCGTTTACACGCCGCCGCCGTCGGCCGCCAAGCCGAAGGTCAGTCCCCGCTGGGTGCTGCCGACGCTGGTCACGCTGATGGTGCTCGGCGTTCTGTGGATCGCGGTGTACTACATCGCCGGCTCGATGATTCCCTACATGAGCGACCTGGGGAACTGGAACCTGGCCATCGGCTTCGGCGGGATCATCCTCGCCCTCATCCTCGGCACCCGCTGGCACTGACCGGTACAGACGCACTGAGCGCCCGGGTGGCCGGTGTTCCTCGGGGCCCGCTGCCCGCCGCCGCCCACTCGTAGCGGCATTCCCGCGCAGAGCGCACCCTGTCCCGCGGCGCCAGCTGCGAGGACGGCGCGCCGTGCGCCGGACGTGTCCGCTCGCCGATCCCGGCGAAGAACGCATCACCGCGAGCCGTCCCTTGGCTCCGCATCCGGGGAGGGGTCACGCCGCGTATTCGGCGACAACCGGACAGTCAGCCGTCCACAGAGTTATCCACAAGCTGTGGGTAGCTGGGTTACGCATGCCCGTGTGTCTCCGGGCGCCCCGCCCGGAGACACACGGCGAAGCCGTCCTCGTCAGGCGGGAAGCAGGATGATCCCCGCGTTGAGCAGCGCCGCTCCGGCGCCCCCCGCCGCCGCCAGCAGCACCGCGACTCCCGCGGTGGCGATCCAGTGCGCGAGCGACTGCCGGCGATGCCGGTCGGCACCGGTGCTCTCGGGGCCCAGCGGCAGGTAGGCGTAGGCGGCGCCCAGCAGCAGGCCGATCGCCAGCCCGCCGATGTGCCCGGCCCAGGCGATGTTGGGCACGAGGAACGTGATGAGCAGGTTCACCACGAGCAGGCCGACGATGAACCGGATGTCCAGCCGCAGTCGGCGGCCGATCACGAACACGGCGCCGAACAGCCCGAAGATCGCGCCTGAGGCGCCGACCGACCAGGACTCCGGCACGAGCAGCAGGCTCAGTACCGAACCGCCCACGGCGCTGAGCACCCACAGAGCCGTGTAGCGTGCGTGGCCCAGCGCGGTCTCGACCTGCTGGCCCACGATGTACAGGGCCAGCCCGTTGAACAGCAGGTGCATCAGCCCGCCGTGCAGGAACGCCGATGTGACCAGCCGGTACCACTGCCCCCCGAACACGACGGCCTGGCCGTTCATGCCGAACTCGGCGACCAGCCACTGGCCGGGCGCGGCGAACTGGGCCAGGAACCCCGCCCCGATCAGGGCCAGCAGCACCCAGGTGACGACCGGCCGGGCGGCCACGCGGCCGCCGAAGACGGTGCGCGAGCTCCGGAGGCTCCGGTTTCCCTCGGAGACACACTGGGGGCAGTGCTGGCCGACCGGCGCTTCGCGGATGCAGTCGGGGCAGATCGGCCGGTCGCAGCGGGAGCACCGCAGATAGGTCTCGCGATCGCGGTGCCGGTAGCAGGTGGGAACTTCCGCAGCGCCCGGCCCCGGGCCGTCAGCGGGGGAGGTGTCCATGGGTGCAGCCGCCGCCTAGGACCGCTCGATCTCGACGGACTCGACGGTGACGTCCTCGAGCGGACGGTCCTGCGCGTTCGTGGCGACCTTGGAGATCTTGTCGATGATCTCGGTGCCCGAGACGACCTCGCCGAAGATGGTGTGCTTGCGGTTCAGCCAGTCGGGGGTGCCCACCGTGACGAAGAACTGCGAGCCGTTGGTGTTGGGGCCGGCGTTGGCCATCGCCAGCAGGTAGGGGCGGTCGAACTTCACCGACGGGTCGAACTCGTCCTTGAACTTGTAGCCGGGGCCGCCGCGGCCGTTGCCCAGCGGGTCGCCGCCCTGGATCATGAAGCCGTCGATGACCCGGTGGAAGATCGTGCCGTTGTACAGCGGCGCAGTGCTGGGCTTTCCGGTGGTGGGATCGATCCACTGCTTCGTCCCCTCCGCCAGTCCGACGAAGTTCTCGACCGTCTCGGGGGCCTGCTCCGCGAAGAGCTTGGCGACGATCGTCCCCTGGTTGGTGTTCAGCCGCGCTTTGACCTCGGACACCTGGGTACGCCTTTCCGTAGTTGTCGCTTGCCCGATCCACGTTACCCGCAGTGGCCCGACCGCGTTCCGGCCGCTGCGAACAGTGCCGCGACCACGCCGCCGCCCGGCACGGCGCCGCCGCACCGCCGCTCGCAGCGGGCGCCTGCTGCCAATTGCGGCCAGCTGCGCCAGCTCGCCGGGTAAGCGTGTCGAATACAGGGCCATCCGAGCGATCCGCAGTATGTTGGGATAACACGGGGATAACGCCGGAACCGGAACGCCGAGCACAGCGTCTTCCCTGGATACGGAGGCGATACCACGGCGGGCGGTCCGGACGGTGACCCACGTCGCCGACACCGCGCGCATAGGTCCCCTGCCATTGGGCAGGAGCACCCGGAGACGAACGGAAAGGGAGGTCACCGTGCCCAGAACGCTGAAGCGCCAGAAGGGCGGCTTCGAGACTGAGGCGGCAATGGCCCGGCTGCAGCAGCTCGCACGCGAACAGTCCGACCGGTTCGGCCCCTACGCCGACCAGGCCAGGCAGAACGCCGCCGAGCGCCTTTACCAGGCCCGCGGATGGACGGCACCCCGCTTGGAGACCGCGGCTCTCCGTGTCGAGGACACCGTCGCCCCTCGCGTGGCCGACCTCCTCAGCTACACGGCGGGCCGGGTCGAGCCCCGCAAGGCCAAGCGCGGCGGCATCCTGGCGCGCCGGGGCGGCCGCCGCATGCCGCGCCCCCTTGTCATCGCCGGCGCGGCCGTCGCCGGTGCAGCCGCCGTCTACGGCGTGGTTCGACTGCGCCAGGCTGCCCAGGACGCCCGCTGGCAGGAGAACCTCGACCAGGCGCGCGACCAGGTCCGCGAGACCCGCGACCAGCTCACCGCCAAGGCCAAGAGCGCCAAGGAGAAGGTGGCCGGCACCGGAGCCGAGCCCAAGGACGACGCCCAGGAGGCGAAGGACGCCACGGCGTCCGGAGCCAAGCAGGCCGCGAGCGACCTCAACGGACGCGTAACCCCGTGACTTCAGGGGTGACGCCCGAGTCGCATGGAAAGGGCCCCGCCGCGACCGCGGCGGGGCCTTCGTGTGTTCGGGAGGCCACAGCGGCGCTCGGCGCGTAGCCCCGCTGCTTCCTGCCCGCTACCGTCCGGTAGCGGCGGGCGCCCTGCGGTCCGGTGGCGGCGGGCGCGCCGCGCCCGCACGGGGCCGGCGCGGAGTCGCGGAGCGGCCATGGCGCGGTCCGGGAGTGTCAGGTGCCCTGTTCGGACCCGTCGCGCACCGGGCGCCAGGTGAAGAGGTAGCGCATCTCGCCGCCCATCAGCGCGGTGATGCCGGCGACGGCCGGCATGAACATCCAGCCCAGCATCATGAAGCCCCACAGCACCAGCGGCAGGATGAGGAATCCCAGCGCCATCGCCGCGATCGAGGCCACCGCGACGGTGATCTGGTAGTTGAGCGCCTCGGTGAGGTGCCTGCGGACGAACGGTGAGATGTCCCGACTGGTCGCCAGCAGCAGCAGGGGGCCGACGAAAGTGAAGTAACCGGAGAAGTGGCCCAGGGTGGCGTACATCCGGTCGGAGGCGGACCGCGGCCCCTCCTTCTCCTTGCCCGAAACGCTCGAGGCGACCTGGCCGGCCTTCTGCTGCTGCGACGGCACGAGGTCCGTGAGCAGGGGCTCCAGCTCGGAGGGGAACTTGGCGTTGATGGCGAGCCCGAGGCGCTCCTCGAACTCCTCCTCGTCCAACTGGCCGGCGGCGTAGCACTCCCGCAAGGTCTCGACCGCGGTGTCGCGGTCGGCGTGGGTCAGCCGCAGCTCCTGGCTCCCGCTGCGGCGGCGCTGCGGGACGGGGTCCCGGCTGCCGCCCGCGGGCGGTGGAGACGGAGGTTCGTACACAGCCACCCTCACTCCTCAACGCTCAGCCGCCGCCGGCGGCACCGCGGATACCTTTCCGTCTCCATCATGCGCCGCCGACCGCGCGCGGTGTATGGGGGAAGCCCCTGACCGTTCCCTGGTTCACCGGCTTCGGGGGCCCTTCGGGTTTCCAGACTATGCGGTGAACGGCGCATCCGACCGGGTGCGGGGCAGCCGTTGGACGACCGCGTCCGGCCGGACTGCGGGAGTGCGACCCGGCTGTGGGCGCCGGAACCCGCGAGCCGGGGTCGGGGAGCCGCTCGGTGCAGGCGCGGATGCCGCGCCAAACGGGCGAATCCGGCGCCGGCGCCTCGGCACCGGGTCTGTGACCAGGACCGCCGCCGCAGCACCGCCTAAGCATTCTCGGCGCACTCTGCCGTGTGCCTACGGGCGATCGGCCGCCTGAACAGGGAGAGTTTGTACGTAGTCCTGCGCAGATGCAGTCGCGGAGCCGCCGCGGCCGCAGGGCGCCGAGCGGTGGCGGTGGCGGTGAGCGGAACCGGGGGGAACCGATGACCGATGTACCAAGACACGAGGTACTTACCGAGCAACCCTACGTGGCGATACCGGCCAAGGTGACGACGCGCGAGTGGGGCAAGGCCGCCGCGCTCGTCACCGAGGTCCGGGACTGGCTGCGGGGCAGTGGGATACCTGCCGCGGGGCCGCCGTTCTTCCGCTACTGGGTGGTCGGCGGCGGCGAGCGCGAGCACATCCTGGAAGTGGGAACGCCGATCGGCGAGCCGGTCGCCGGGGACGGACGCGTGGTGCCGGGGGTGATCCCGGGGGGCGAGTACGCGCTGCTTTCCCACATAGGCGACCCCGAGCGCCTCGACGCCGCCCACGCCCGGCTGCGGGCATGGGCGGATGAGCACGGCCTGGCGTGGATGAAGCGCGGAGAGGGCGGCAGCGAGGTCTGGGGCGGCCGGTTCGAGTTCTACCTGACCAGCCCGGTGCGCAACCTGGGTGCGGCCTGCTCCGTCGAGATCGCCTACCTGGTCCACGACGCCGAAGGCTGAGCGGTCGCGGACGCCGCAGGACGGGTGCATGTGTTTTCCCCGTCCGGCGGCCTTCCGCTGCCCCGCCGGCCAGGCGGACGTCAGTACGCGAGCGTGGGGTGCCCGCCCGTGTGGGCGCCCTCCTCGATCTCCACCACCAGGAAATCGGCCAGGTCCGCGCGGGAGACCCGCGATCCGCCGTCGGGGAGGCGCCCCGATCCGAGCCGATAGCGCCCGGTGGCCGGGCGGTCGGTCAGGCCGGACGCTCGCACCAGAGTCCAGTCGAGGCCGCTCTCCTCGATCTCCCTCTCCATGATCCGCATGTCCCGGTACAGTGCCCGGTCGAACAGCACCGGCTTGAGGACGTGCCGGTAGAGCGCTGGGTGGGAGGGGTCTTCGTGGAGCACGCCTGCCGAGGAGACCGTGATGAGGCGGCGCACCCCGCGCGCCCGGAGCGCGTCCACCAGACGGCGGGCGCTTCGGGAGTAGAGGGTCGTGGAGCGGAGGATGTGCTTGTGCAGCGGCGGGGCGACGGTGGACAGTACGACGTCGGCCCCGTCCACGGCGGCCTCCAGCGCGGCCGGGTCGTCGACATCGCCGGGGCGCACGGTCAGCCGTCCGCGGCGGGATTGGGGAGTGTCGGAGCGCAGCCGGTCGAGGGCGGAGATGTCGCGTCCGGCGGCGACCACCTCGTGCCCGCGCTCCAGCGCCCGGGCGACCACCAGCCGGCCGGTGCGTCCGCCCGCTCCCAGAACCGCCGCCTTCACAGCACAGCCTCCTCGTGCTGCGCGCCGTCGGCGGCCACGGCCGGCGGGAGGTCCAGGAGCCGCTTCAGGACCGAGACCAGCTCCTCCTCCGGATCGCCCACGGCCTCGGTGCTGCGCCAGGCGATGAATCCGTCCGGACGCACCAGCGCGGCGCCGACCGGCCCGACGCGGTAGGTGGCGCTCCAGCGGCCGTCGACGTCGACGAGGTCGGCGAAGGGATGTCCGGACGGGGTGAGCCGCCGGCAGGTGAGCGCTACGCGCGTTCGCTCGGCGGCAGCGGTCGCCGCGCGCTGCCAGGCGGCCCCCTCGGCACCGGCCAGCAGCACGAAACCGCGGTCGAAAAGGTCGAGCGTGGACACGCGCTCGCCGTTGTCCTCGACCACCAGGTGGGGGGCTCGGGTCCCTGGGCGGCCGGAAGGGTCGAGCGCGTCCTCGACCGGCTCGCCGTCGTCGGTTGCGGGTTCTGCCGCTACCGCGCCGGAACGGTAGCGGTACCCGAGCATGATGTTGGCTTTCGGAGGCCGGTCGGGCGGCTGGCCGGAACCGCCTTCGGCGTCGCCGGCGAGGAACAGCCCGGCGCGGGCCGCCGACTCCTCCAGTAGGACCTGTGCGACCGGCCGCCGTTCGGCCTCGTAGCTGTCGAGCAGTCCGGGCCCGGCCCTGCCACTGAGCACCTCGGCCAGCTTCCACGCCAGGTTGTGCGCGTCGTGGATGCAGGAGTTTCCGCCGAACCCCCCGGTGGGCGGAAGGCAGTGGGCGGCGTCGCCGACGACGAACACCCGTCCGGAGGCGAAGCTGTCGGCCATGCGCACCTGCATCGGCCACGTGTCGACGTCGAGGACCTGCACGTCGATGTCCTGGCGGCCGACAGCGGCGTGGATCAGCTCCGTACAGCGCTCCCGGGTGAAGTCCTCCGGTGATTCGCCCTTGTCGGGGTAGTAGGGGACGCTCAGCGTCCACCGGCTGCGGTTGCGGCGGAGCAGGACGTGCAGATGGTCGTCTCCGCGCCCGCCGGCGATGTCGTCGAGCAGGCAGAGCAGGAAGTTGCGGTCGCGGACGGCCGCGCTGAGGTCGGCTCGGAAGAGGATTCCGGCCTGATGGGCGAGGATGCCGGGACCGCTGCGGCCGATACCCAGGCGCTCGCGGACGGGGCTGTGGATTCCGTCGCAGGCGAGGAGGTACGAGGCGTGAACGGTCTCCTCGGCTCCGCTGGCCCGGTCACGGATGACGGCGCGCACCCCGTCGGCGTGCTGCTCGAACTCGGCGAGCTCGGTGCCGAACCGGATGTCGGCGCCCGTTCCGGCCGCCGTCTCGCGCAGCACGGGCTCGAGCTGGTCCTGGTCGAACCAGATCTGCTCGGTGGGACTGATGCCTTCGACCTCCTCCGCGCCGCCCATCGAATAGCGCTCGATCTCGCGTCCGGACAGGGTGGCGGCGCGCATGATCACGCTCGCCGCTCCCTCGTCGAGGGAACGGATGCGGGGTTCCAGCCCGATGCCGCGGAACAGTTCCATGGATCGCGGCCCGGCCCCACTCATGCGGGGGTGTGTCGGGTGGTCGTGGTGCCGTTCGACGAGCAGGCTCGCCACTCCCTGGTGGCCCAGGAACGCGGCCGCGGAGAGTCCGCTGACCCCGCCGCCGACGATCAGCACCGGAATGGAGCGCATCACCGGTTCCTCCATCATTAAGAGACTCTATCGTCTCTTAAAGCTAACGTCGGCCAATAAGATACGCAATAGTCTCTTCACTCCGAACCGCTTATCCTGGACGGGAGGGGCCCGCGAGCGCCCGGAACCGGGCGCGGAGCGGCGGAAAGGAGGCCGGATGGCCGAGTCCACGACGGACGCGCGCCGTCGGCGGCGGGGCGACGAACTGGTCCGGGCCATCCACGACGCCGTTCTGGTCGAGCTCTCCGAGGTCGGCTACGGGCGCGCGACGATGGAACGCATCGCGGAGCGCGCCGGATGCGGCAAGATGCCGCTGTACCGCCGCTGGCGGTCCCGAGACGACCTGGTGCTGGACGCGGTTGAGCGCAACCTGCCGGTTCTGGCGCCCCCCGCCGACACAGGCGGTGTCCGCACCGACCTGCTCTCGGTCCTGGAGCACCTGTCCGAGCGCGTTCTGGCCGCCCCGGTGGGGGCGGCCATCACCAGTCTGGTCGGCGAAGGCCGCCGCCATCCGGCCATCACCGCCGCCATTCGCGAGCGGATCCTGGAACCCACGTCCCCTGTTCCCGCGGTGCTGCGCCGCGCCGCCGAACGCGGCGAGATCGCCGCGGAGGCGATCACCCCGCAGGTGTGCACGGTGGGACCGTCGATGCTGATGACGCACACTCTCCTGGAAGGCGCCCCTCCCGGCGCCGCCGAGCGCATCGCGATCGTCGACCGCGTACTAATGCCGGCGCTGACAGCGGGGGCGGCCACGGCACGCGCGACCGGCGGCTGAGCGAACGCGGGAACAGCCGCTGCCGCGCCCCCCGCCGCGAACGGGCGGGGCGCGGCAGCGGCGCCTCAGGCGCAGACCCCCATCAGCCCGCGTTCGGCTTCGGCTCCCCCGGGGCGGGCTCGGTGGACTCCGCGGGCTCGGCCGCCGGCGGACCGGCGCCCAGTCGGGTGCTCATCGCGCTAAGCGCGATCAGTGCGGCGACGGCCAGGATGCCCGCTCCCCACAGCGTCGCCGCGTTGTAGCCGGCGACCTGGCTCTGCAGCTCGGCCGCCCCGCTCGATCCGTTGGCCGCGATATAGGCGGTGGCGGTCCCGGCGGCGACGGTGCTGAGCAGCGCCGTACCCAGCGACGCCCCGACCTGCTGGGAGACCTGGAAGGTCGCGCTGGCCGCGCCGACGTCACGAGGCGCGACCTCCGAGGTCGCGGCGTTGAGCGCCGGCGGCACGGTCATGCCCATGCCCAGTCCGACCATGACGATGGGCGACAGGACCGCGAGCGCGTACGAGCTGTCGATCTCCAGTCGGGTGAGAAGCAGCATGCCGGCAGCGCCCATCAGCAGCCCGAACCCCATCACGAAGCGCGGGGCCACGTGCTTGATCACCTTGCCGACCAGGTTCGAGGCGAGGATGACACCGGCGGTCATGGGCAGGAACGCCAGCCCGGTGGCCAGGGCGGAGTAGCCCTGGACACTCTGCAAGAAGAAACTGACGAAGAGGTAGACGCCGAAGGGCCCGGTCATCATCAGAAGCACGACCATGTATGCCCCGCCGCGGTTGCGGTCGAACAGCACCGGCAGCGGCAGCAGCGGGTTGGCGGCCTTCGACTCCGCGAAGAGGAACGCCGCCACCAGCCCTGCTCCGGCCACAAGCAGCGCGAGCGTGGTGGGCGCCGCCCAACCGTCGTGCGTCGCGCGGTTCAACCCGTAGACGAGCGTGGCCAGTGCCGCGGTGGCGAGCACCGCGCCCGCGACATCGTAGCCCGCGCCGCCCTCGACCCGGGAGTCCTTCAGAAAGAGCAGCGCGCCGACGAATCCGGCCAGCGCGATCGGCGCGTTGACGTAGAAGACCCACTCCCAGCTGAGCGTGGTGGTCAGCGCGCCGCCCAGCATGAGCCCCAGTGGCGAGCCGGCGGCGACGGCCGAGCCGAACACGCCGAACGCGCGGCCGCGCTCCGCCGGGTCGGTGAAGCTGGTCGCCAGCAGTGCCAGGGCAGCGGGGGCCAGGAGCGCGCCGAAGGCCCCCTGGGCGGCCCGCGCTGCGAGCAGCATGGTCAGATCGCCGGCGGCCCCGGCCAGCGCCGAGGCCGCTGCGAATCCGACGAGTCCGATCAGCAGAGCCCGCCTGCGTCCGGTGAAGTCGGCGATGCGTCCGCCCAGAAGTAGCAGGCCCCCGAAGGACAGCGTGTAGGCGGTGATGACCCACTGCCTGTCGGCGGCGGCGATCCCGAGGTCGTCGTTGATCGAAGGCAGGGCCACGTTGACGATGGTCATGTCGACCACGATGAGCAACTGGGCGAGCGCGACCACCGCCAGCCCGTACCAGCGCCGACGGTCGCCCGCGGGCGGGCTCGCACCCTGTTCGGTGCTCTGCGACATCCGAATCGGTCCCTTCGTCACGGAGATGACGCGCCTGCCGTACCGGTCCCGGGGCGGGACCGCGAGCGTAGGTGTGAGCGAAGGCCGCACCGCGGCCACCCGCCCTGGGCGCACCGGCACCGACATTATAACAGTATTACTGATTATCAGCAGTAGGTTGAATAGGGGTGGAGGTCGGGGCCGCGCTCTCCGGGCCGGCCCTCAGTCCGCGGCCCTGCGCGCGAAGGTCGTGCTGATCAGGCCGTTGCTCTGCCCGTACACCCGGTCCGCGCCGAGCCGGTCGAACATCTCCGCGACCTCGCCGGGCCGGAACATTCGCCCCCCGGCGACCCCGCCGACAGCCGCGCCGATCCGTCCGACCGGCCCCGTTCCCCTGCACGGCACGACGACGGCCAGCCAGCCGCCGGGCCGCACAACGCGGAGCATCTCCGAAAGCGCGTGCATCGGGTCGGGTACAAGCATCACTACAGCCGTGGAGCACGCCGCATCGAAGACCGCGGAGCCGAACGGCAACCGCGACGCGTCCCCGCGAATCAGCCCCATGTTCACCGGCGCCTGCTGCAGCGCCCTGTCCAGCATGGGCTCCGACAGGTCGAGTCCCACGGCGATGCCGTCGCGTCCCACACTTCCGGCGAGACCGGCGGTGATGATGCCGGGACCGCAGCCCACGTCCAGCACTTTCGCGCCCGCACCCAAGCGCAGGGCGGGAGCCAAGGCCGCCGCGTCCGGAGGCGCGCCCAGGGTCCGCACGACCGGCTGGATCAGCTTCAGGTACACCTTGGGTCCGCGCCGGCTCATCCACAGCGACTGCGACCTGGTGTCGGCGGTCTCCACCGTTTCGGGGAGGACGTCCAGATACCCCTCCGGGCGCAACCGCGCCGTCACCTCCGGGTGCAGCAGTGCCCGGAGGGCTCCGGGGGAGGCGCCGCGCTCCGGAGGCGGTACCTCCCCGGCCGTCGGCGGAATGGCGCCGCCATCCCCGCACGCCGCGGCGGCGTCTGCGGCTTCGTCGCTCCTCTGATTCTCGGTCACGGTACTGAGCCCTTCCGTTCGGCGGTGATGGGGTCGGCGGGCGGGCGGGAGGCGAGGGCGGCGCCGTTCTCGCGGGCGCGGAAGACGTCGTCGACGACGGCCGTGCTGTAGCGGCCCGCCCGGAAGGCGGGGTGGCCGATCACCTCGCGTAGGAACGCCGAGTTGGTGCGCACCCCCGGTCCGCTGATGCGGAAGTCGGCCAGGCAGCGGTCCATGCGCCGCAGTGCGTCCTCGCGCGAGCACCCCCAGACCACGAGCTTGGCGAGAAGGGGATCGTAGGAGGAGGGCACCCGGTAGCCCGGGTAGCCGTGCGTGTCCACGCGGACGAACGGACCGCCGGGCACGTCGAACTCCGCCAGGGTCCCCGGCGTCGGCACGAACCCCCGCTCCGGATCCTCGGCGTTGATTCGGCATTCCACAGAGCAGCCCCGGGCCGCGAGGTCCTCTTGGTGCAGGCTCAGCGGCTGCCCGTCCGCGATCAGAAGCTGCTCGCGGACCAGGTCCACTCCGGTCGCCATTTCGGTGACGGGGTGCTCGACCTGCAGGCGGCAGTTCACCTCCAAGAAGGCGAACGTGCCGTCAGGAGCCAGGAGGAACTCGAAGGTGGCTGCGCCCCTGTAGCCGGCCGCGGTCGCGCCCAGCACCGCAGCCTCCTGCATGCCCGCCCGCACCTGCTCGGGGATCCCGGGAGCGGGGGTCTCCTCGATGAGCTTCTGGTGCCTGCGCTGAGTGGAGCAGTCCCGCTCGCCCAGGTGGAGGGCGTTTCCGAACCCGTCGACCAGAACCTGGACCTCGACGTGGCGCCCCTCGGGCAGGTACCGCTCGACGAAGACCCGCGCGTCGCCGAACAGCTCTTGGGCCCGCGACTGGGTGCGCGAGAACACCGCCGCGAGGTCGGCGCGGTCGCCCACCACGCCCATGCCGCGGCCTCCGCCACCGGCCGCCGCCTTGACGACCAGTGGAAATCCGATGCTGTCGGCTATCTCGCAGGCGTCCTCGACGGAGTCGACGGGCGAGCGGCTGCCGGGCAGCATGGGAATCGCGTTCTCGGCCATGAGCGCGCGCGCCGCGATCTTGTCGCCCAGGCGGGCGATGACCTCCGCGGCGGGACCGACGAACGTGAGGCCGGCGTCCCGGCACACCCGGGCGAAGTCGGGGTCCTCGGACAGGAAGCCGTAACCAGGGTGGACGGCCCGGACGCCGGTACGCAGCGCCGCCTCGACGATCGCGGGAATGTTCAGGTAGCTGTGCTTGGCCGATGCGGGGCCGATCCGCACCGCCTCGTCGGCGTAAGACACCACCGCAGAATCGCGGTCTTCGGTGGAGTACACCGCTACCGTGCGGATCCCCAGCTCCTTGCAGGTCCGCGCGATGCGCAGCGCGATCTCGCCGCGGTTGGCGATTAGCACGCCGCTAATCATCACCGGCCCCCGGCTCCAGGACGAACAGCTGCTCGCCGTACTCGACGGAGTCGCCGTTCTTCTTCAGCACCTCGGCGATGCGCCCCTCCCTTTCGGCCACCACCGGAACCATCAGCTTCATCACCTCGACGATGGCCACCTGGGCGCCCGCGCGCACGAGATCGCCCTCGCGCACGAAGGGGTCGGCCGCCGGCTCGGGCGCCTCGTAGTAGACACCCACCGACGGCGAGACGACGACCGCCTCGGGAGCGGCGACCGAACCCGCCTCGGGGGCGCCCCGCTGCGTCGCCGCGCCGTTCACCGGCGGCGGGCTCGCGCTCGCTGCCGCGTCGGGCCCGTCCGAATCGGCCCACTCCGCGTCGAAGGAGACCTCGCCCACACGGATGCGGATCGCGCGCGGGGCGCGTGACGCCTCCGTGAGGAACCGGGCGGCCTGCCGACACGCCTCTTCGAGCAGGCCGCCCAGCGCGAGCGCGTCGGGCGCGGGGCGCGGCTGGGCCGACTCCTCCGCTGGAACCGGTTCGTCGGCCGACTGGTGGGTCATTGCTGCACCTCCACTGGCGTCGTGCCGGCACCGGCGGCGTGTGCGGCACCGAAACCCCGGTACCGCGCCCGCCGCGACGCCTTGAGACCGGCTGTACTCCGGCCGGCCAGCCGGGTCAGGGACGCGGACACCGCGCCCCGGATGCTCTCGGCGGCGGCTTCGGGATCGGCCTGAGAGCCTCCCGCGGGCTCGGGGACCACGCCGTCGACCACGCCGAGCCTGAGCAGTTCGCGCGGGGTGATCCCCAGCGCGGCGGCCGCCGCGGGCGCCATGGTCCGGTCGCTCCACAGGATGGAGGCGCACCCTTCGGGGCTGATGACAGAGTAGGTGGCGTTGGCGCAGATCAGCACCTCGTCGCCGACGCCGAGCGCCAGCGCCCCGCCGCTGCCGCCTTCGCCGGTGACCAGCGCGACCACCGGTACGGGCAGGCCCGCCATCGTCTGGATGCTCTCGGCGATCGCGACGGCCTGCCCCCGGCTCTCAGCCTCGACGCCGGGGTAGGCGCCGGGCGTGTCGATCAGGGTGACGACGGGCAGCCCGAGCTTGCCCGCAAGGCGCATGAGACGCGCGGCCTTGCGGTAGCCGTCCGGTGCCGCCATCCCGTAATTGCGTGCGGCGAGCTCCGCGACGGTGTGCCCCTTCTGGTGCCCGATGACGACGAGGGGGGCGCCGTCCAACCGGGCGAGGCCGCCGACGACCGCTCCGCAGTCGTGGCCGATCCGGTCGCCCCGCAGCTCCGCGAAGTCGTCGAAGACCATGTCCGCGTAGTCGAGCGTGGTGGGACGTTCGAGGCTGCGGGCGCGCTGGACCACGTCCCACGCGTCGGCCCGGGACAGCGCCTCCGGCTCGCGTATCGCGGGGTCGGTGCGGGCTGTGGCGCGGCGGGGAGCGGAGCCGGAGGCGCCCGCGTCCAGCAGCCGGGCGAGCGTGCCGCGCAGCGCCGCACGCGGGCGGATCATGTCGATCAGGCCGTGCTCCAGCAGAAACTCGGCGGTCTGGAACCCCTCGGGCAGCGTCTCCCGAATCGTCTGTTCGATCACCCGCGGCCCGGCGAACCCGAGTCGCGCGCCGGGTTCGCAGACGACGACGTCGCCCAGGGTGGCGAAGGAAGCCGCCACACCGCCGTAGGTGGGGTCGGTGATCAGGCAGACCGTCAGCAGACCCGCCTCGTCCAGGTCGGCCATGGCCTGGGTGGTGCGGGCCATCTGCATCAGCGCCAGCACGCCTTCCTGCATCCGGGCCCCGCCTGATGTGCAGACGAGCACCAGTGGCAGGCGCCTCTGCAGGCACACGTCGGCGGCTCGGGAGACCACTCCGCCGATCGCCGCTCCCAGGCTTCCGCCCATGAACGCGAAGTCCATGACCGCGGCGACCGCAGGGCGGCCCAGGACCGCACCGGCCGCCGCGACGGCCCCCTCGTCGAGTCCGGTGCGTCGGCGGGCCTTCGCCAGCCGCTCGGGATAGGTCTCGGTGTCGGCGAATCCCAGTACATCGGTGCTGTGTTCGGTTATGCCGATCTCCTCAGCAGCCCCGCCGTCGAACAGCTGGGCGATGCGGGCACGCGCGCTCAGCCGGTGGTGGCTGCCGCACCAGTGGCACACGTGTAGTTCGCGCTCCAGGCGCCGGGTGTAGAGAATGTTCCGGCAGTTCGGGCAGAGCACCCACTCGGCCGCCGCCCTTTGTGCACTCGCTGTCATGGTCATCGAATCACCTCTCCTCGCTGGACCCGGCGGTGCGGCGCCGACCGGCTAACCGTCGTTGACCAGGGAGTGCAGGTTGCGAGGGGTGGCGCCGGAGTCGATGCTCTCGTCGTCGAGCCGGACGTCGAAGTCGCGCTCGATGCGGGACGTGATCTCCAGAAGGGCGATGGAGTCGTAGCCCAGGCCGTCGAAGTCGGTGTCGAGGATGCTCTCGTCGATGGTGACGCCCTCTTCGGCCCCGGCGCATTCGCGCAGGATCCGCAGCAGGTCTTCGATGCTCATGGTGTGCTGTCTCCTTGCCTCTGTCGGGTGGTTCGAAATCGCGTTCAGCGGTGTTCGCGGACGACGACGGCGGAGTTGAACCCTCCGTGGCCGCGCGCGAGCACGAGCGCGGTCCGCACTCGGGCGGCGCGCGGGCCGGGGCCCACCAGGTCGAGCGCGTAGCCGGGATCAGGCGAGACGTTGACCGTGGGCGGGATGACCCCGTCGCGTACGGCGAGCAGAGCGGCGGCGACGTCGAGAGGACCGCCGCCGGAGTGGAGCCGTCCGGTCATGGTCTTGGGCGCGGTCACCGGGACCGCCGCCGGGCCGAACACGGCGCTGATCGCGTCGGCCTCGCTCCGGTCGAGGGAGGGGGTCGCCGCGGCGTCGGCGAACACGGCGTCGACGTCGCCGGGACCGCATCCGGCATCGGCCAATGCCGTCTCGACGGTCCGGCGCAGCCCCGGCTCGCGCCCGCTTCCCGGGGGCGGATCGATGGTGGCGGCGTAGCCGGCGATCTCGCCATAGGCGCCGGCGACTCCGCGCCGGGCCGCCGACTCGGCGTCCTCCACGATGAGGATGGCGCCGCCCTCGCCGGGGACGTGCCCGGCTGCGCGCGCGTCGAAGGGCAGGAACCCGCGGTCGGGAGAGTTTTCGGTGCTGAGGCGGCCCTGGGCCGTCTGCGCCACCCAGCCCCACGGGCAGATCGAGCCGTCCACCCCGCCCGTTACGATCAGGCCGGTGCCCTTGCTCACCTGGCGCCGCGCCTGGCCCAGGGCGTCCAGTCCGCCGGCCTGGTCGGCGACCAGCACTCCGCTGGGACCGCGCATCTCGTTGCGGATCGAGATCTGCCCGGTGTTGACTGCGTAGAACCAGGCGAAGGACTGGTAGGCGCTGACGTGGCGGCTGCCCTTGCGCCACAGCTTCTGCAGTTCGTTCTGCCCGAACTCGAATCCGCCGGAGGAGGCGGCGGTGATCACGCCCGTGCCGAACTCGGGAAGCTCGGCAGTGTCCGCACCGGCGTCGGCCAGCGCCCAGTCGGTCGCGACGAGGGAGAGGCGGGTCATTCTGTCCGTCTGGGGAAGCAGCCGATTGGGCAGGTTGTCCTCGACCGCCACGTCGGTGACCTCGCCGGCCAGCCGACTGGGGTAGGAGGCGGGGTCGAAGCGGGTCACGGTGGCGATCCCGCTGTCTCCGGCCAGGGTCCGCGCCCAGAACTCCTCGATTCCGGCACCGTTGGGGGAGACGATCCCCAGCCCCGTGACCAGAGTCGGCGCGCTCACCACCGCCCCCCTTCAGCGCCGGTCAGCACCATCGCACTCTGGAAGCCGCCGAATCCGCTGCCCACGGCCAGCACGCAGTCGGTCGCCCACTCCCGAGCCGTGACCGGGACGTAGTCGAGGTCGCATTCGGGGTCGGGCTCATGCAGGTTCGCGGTCGGGGGCACGACGTCGTGCTCGATGGCCAGAGCCGAGGCGGCGATCTCCAGGGAGCCGATGGCGCCCAATGAGTGGCCGATCATCGACTTGATCGAGCTGACGGGCACCCGGTAGGCGTGCTCGCCCAGGCTCCGCTTGAACGCGGCGGTCTCGTGCCGGTCGTTCTGCTTGGTTCCCGAGCCGTGCGCATTGATGTAGTCGATGTCCGCGGGGTCGGTTCGCGCCTCGGCGAGTGCGACGCGTATGGCCTCGGCCATCTCGCGCCCGTCCGGCCTCAGCCCTGTCATGTGGAAGGCGTTGCAGCGGGAGGCGAACCCGCGGACCTCGGCGTAGACGTGCGCGCCGCGGCGCAGGGCGCTGTCGCGCTCCTCCAGTACGAACACGGCGGCGCCCTCGCCCAGCACGAACCCGTTGCGGGTGGCGTCGAACGGCCGAGACGCGTGCTCGGCGTCGTCGTTGCGCGGAGTCGTGGCTTTGATGGCGTCGAAGCACGCCGAGGTGATCGGGGATATCGGGGCGTCGGTGGCCCCGGCGACCATCACGTCGGCCGATCCCTCCGCCAGGACCGCGGCCGCGTGCCCCACTGCGTCCAGACCGGAGGTGCAGCCCGTGGAGACGACCGCGGCGGGTCCTTCCGCACCCACAGCCCAGGCGACCTCGGCGGCGAAGGAACTCGGTACGAAGCGGTCGTACAGGTGGGGAACCGCGTACTCGTGGTCGACCAGCCAGGCGCGGCCGTCGTCGCTGACGACGCGGTACTCCTCCTCCAACCCCATGGTGGCGCCCACGGCGCTGCCGACCGTGACGCCGGTGCGGTACGGGTCGAGCTCGCCGATTCCGCTGTCCTCGACAGCCGACGACGCGGCCACGACAGCCAGCTGAGCGGCACGATCCATCCGGCGGACCTGCTGGGCGCCCAGGCCGTGCAGCTCCGGCGCGAAGTCGATCTCGGCCGCCACCTGCGAACGGAATGGCGCGGGATCGAAGAAGGTGATCCTGCGTGTAGCCGTGCGGCCGTCTGTCAGCAGCTTCCAGAACTCCTTGGTCCCGACACCGCCCGGTGCCAGGACGCCCATTCCAGTGATCACGACGCGACGGTTCATCGCGTACTACCTCCGTGGCGTGAGAGTCGCACTGCGCACCGTTGCCCGCGCGCGTGCCGGTCGCGGTGCACGGGAGCGGCCCCCGCTCCCGTGCACGCTCCATATGAGTTCGGCGCTGGGTCAGCGGCAGGTCAGACCGCCGTCGAGGACGAGGCCGTGGCCGGTCACGTAGGACGACTCAGCGGCCATCAGCCACACGACCGCCCGCGCGACCTCCGCGGGGTCGGCCATGCGCCCCATCGGAATGATCTCGGTGTAGCGCGCCTCCGCCTCCGGGGAGTTCTGCGTGAAGCGGTCGATGAAGGGGGTGCGCACGACTCCCGGGCAGACGGCGTTGACACGCACGTTGCGGTCGGCGTACTCCAGAGCCGCCGTCTTGGTCAGCCCCATGACCGCGTGCTTGCTCGCCACATAGGAGGCGTTCTTGTCGAACCCGACCATGGCCGCGACCGAGGCGCCGTTGACGATGCTTCCGCCGCCCTGTTCGATCATCGCGGGGACCTGGTGCTTCATGGACAGCCACATGCCCTTGAGGTTGATCTCCAGGGCGCGGTCCCAGGCCTCCTCGTCGGCCTCGTGGATCTCGAACTCGGCCTTGCCCTCGACACCCGCGTTGTTGAAGGCGCAGTCGAGCCTGCCGTAGGCCTCGACGGTCTGCTCCACCAGAGAGCGCACCTCCTCCGTTCGGGACACGTCGGTCTTGACGGTGATCGCCTCACCGCCGAGGTCGGCGATCGCCTGGGCCGTGTCCTCGCAGGGGCCGATGTCGGCGAGGACCAGGCGGGCGCCGGCGCCGGCCGCGGCGATCGCCGCGGCCGCACCGATCCCCGATCCGGCGCCGGTCACGATCGCCACTCTGCCGTCGAGTCGTACTGCCATGTCGGGCTCCTCCAGTCGCATCGGTGCCGGGGCGCGCATGCGCGCGGGCGCCCGCATCGGCGGACGGGTCCCGGCGGAGCAGAAATCAGTGGTGGGGCGGGCGCCCGCGCAGAGGCGGCGCACTGCGCTACTCGGTGACGGTGCCTTCGGCCATGGCCAGGAAGGTGCCGGTGGGGCGCACCGAGTCGAAGCGGATGCCGGACCGTGTGAACAGCTCCTCGACGTGCTGCGAGGAGTGCTTGCGGCCGCCGACGTTGACCAGCAGAAGCAAGTCGAGGGAGGTGGTGACCATCGGTTCGGGCGTGCGATCGGTCAGGGTCTCGACGACCACGACGCGAGCGCCGGGGCGCGCGTTGCGCCGCACGTTCTGCAGCGTCTTGAGCGTGCTGGCGTCGTCCCACTCCAGGATGTTCTTCAGCAGGTAGACGTCCGCCTCGACGGGGACGTCGTCGCGGCAGTCCATGCCGATCACGGCGGCCCGGTCGGCCAGTTCGCCGCCGGAGCGCAGGGCCGGCAGCGCTTCGGCGACAACGCCCTCCAGGTCGAGCAGGGTGCCGCGCAGGTGCGGGTTGGCGCGGAGCACCGTGCTGATCAGATGCCCCTGCCCGCCGCCGATGTCGGCGACCGTGGCCGACCGGGAAAGGTCCAGGGACTTCGCGACCTGCTCGGAGGTGTGGTTGCTGGCCCCGGTCATGGCGTTGCTCAGCGCCTGGGCGGCTTGCGGCTCGTCCTCGTGGATGTAGCGGAAGAAGTCCTTGCCGTAGACCTCGACGGACTGCGGCTTGCCCTCGCGCACGGCGTCGGTCAGCCGGGGCCACAGCCGCCACAGCTCCGGGTAGCCGATCCACTTCACGATGCCGGCGACGCTGTTGGCGTCGTCTTGCCGCAGCAGGCGCGACAGACCGTTGTGCTCGTAGGTCCCGTCGTCGCGGCGCTCGAAGACATCGCGCGAGACCAGGGCGTCCATCAGCTGCTGCAGTGTGGTCGGGTCGGCCTCCACCTGCTGGGCGAGATCCGCGCACTGGCGCGGCCCCGCGTCCAGGGCCTCGGCCACCCGCAGGTCGATCGCGGCGACCAGGGCGGCGGTAGAGGTGAGTCCCCAGGCGAGCTCCTTCATCCGGGAGATGTCGGCCTGCGTCTGCTGTTCGGCGGTCTGCTCCGTCATCGGCATGTGTCCATTCCACGATCGACTGACCGGTTGGCCGGGGTTTGCGGGGCGCGCAACCCCGTTCGGCGACGGTCCGCTCCGGCCTGCCGGCAGCGGCTCCCGTCCGGACCGATGCGAGTCAACGTAGTGACGCGCCCTCATGCCGCCCTCAGGGACCGATCAGCACACATGCCGAAACCGCGAAAATGCACACAGACCAGGCACAACGTCCCAATAAGTCGATTTGCGTGCAGTTTGGATACCCGTCCCGCCGAGACCGCCCCCCGCGCGCCGCGCACCGCATCCGCCCCGGCCGGAGGGTGTGCGCGGCGCCGGACGCCGCCGCCAGCAGGGCGCCCCGCCGCCGCCACCGCGACAGGCGCCGATCCCCTGACCGTCCGCTGAGACGACCCTGACGCCCGATGTGCAGCATGGCCGCCGTGCAGGTCCGCCGCGCCGCACCGGCACCGGTGCAGCCGGCCGCCGCGGCCCGCGGCCATGCGGCCGCGAGGAGCTCAGGACATTTGGAGGTAAGGGTGACAGGCATTCGCAGCCTGGCGAGGATGATCGGCTCCTGCAGCATCGTCGACCTGTCGAGCGATGTCGGCAACCATGCCGAAGGCCCGTTCACCACCGAGGTCAAGCCGCTGGAGCCCGAGCCGGGCGCGCAGTTCTTCTGCGACAACGTCCTGCCCGCGCTCGCCCCGCACGCCGTAGGCAGGTTCACCGCCGAGGACTTCCCCGACAAGGCGTTCCTGCGCCACGAAATGGTGACCGCGTCGGTGCACGCGGGTTCGCACGTCGACGCGCCGGGCCACTACGGTCCGCTCGCCGACGGCGGCACCGGGCACATCAACGAGGCCCCGCTGCGATCGTTCATCGGCACCGGGTTGATGTGCGACGTCAGCGGGATCACGGGACGCGTGGTCGGGCTCGAGCACATCGACGTCGCCGCGCGTGTCAAGGAACTGGAGTCCGACGGCGGCGTCGCCCTGATCCACACGGGCGGGCGGAAGGCGATCAGCGCGGAGGTGGTCGAGGCGTTCCTCGACGCCGGCGTCGACGTGCTCGGCACCGACGCCGACAGCTTCGACGGGCCGTTCCAGCCGATGATCGATTCCTATCTGGAATCAGGCGACAAGAGCGTGCTGTGGCCGGCGCACATGCTCGGCCGCCGCCGCCCCTACTACCAGCTTGAGCGATTGCACGACCTGGACAAGCTGCCTCCGTCCGGGTTCCTCGTCATCGCTCTGCCCGTTCTCATCGAGGGCGCCACCGCCGCCTGGACGCGCGCGGTCGCGCTCATCCCCGACAACGGCCGGGAGCAGGCCCCCGGTCGGCGACAGGAAGAGAGGTAGCCGCCATGCCGGTGATCACCAAGTCGGTCATCGTCGACGCCCCCGTAGCCCTCACGTTCGAGGTGTCCAACCGCATCGACCGTTGGCCGGACATGATCCCCGAGTACCTGAGGGCGGAGATCCTCGGGTATGAGGGCCGCAAGATCTGGTTCCGGCTGACCAACCAGGACCAGGCGTCGTGGACGTCCTGGCGGATGCTGTTCCCGCCGTACGTGGCCTACGCCGAACGATACGAACCGATTGCGCCCTTCGTCTTCAACCACTTGACCTGGGTCTACAGCGCGCTTCCGGGCAACCGGTCGCAGATGACCTGGGACATGTACTTCGAGCTGCCCGAGGAGCGCAAGCACGAAGAGGAGACCTGGCGCGACCGGATGGCCGAGCACACCGAAGCCAATCAGAAGGCGATGCGCACCTACATCGAATCCCTGGAGCACTAGGCCACTAGGGCGCGTTCGATCCACCGCTGTCCTCCAGCGCGGCGTCCCGCGCCTTAGGCCGCGTTGCGCTCCACGAGCGCGGGGCGCGCATCCGTCCGCCGTTCGCGGCGGACCCGTTGACGCGCCCGGGACCGCGGGCCGGTCGACCGCGGCACGCAAGCGGGGCGGGGGGGGGGG
>NZ_JAVREK010000019.1:0-121779 GCF_031845375.1 Streptomonospora wellingtoniae | reverse complement strand
GTAGGTCGCGGTGGCCTCCATCGCCACCGCCTGCACCTGCTCGGCCTCCAACCACGCGGCCAACTCCAGCAGCCCCGCGGTCACCGTGGAGAACGTGCGGGTGCGCGAGGCGAACCGGCCGCCGCCGGCGGGGGTGCGCACGCACGCGGCCAGTTCCTTCTTGCCGATGTCGATTCCGGCAACCCGGTCGTAGACGACCGCCATGCCGTCATCGACGGTCGGGGTTTGTCCCATCACCACTCCCACCCAGGCTCTGACACCGATACGGCGGGTTCCCGGGGAGGGAGCGGTAACGATCAGGCAATCTATTCCACGTGCTCACAGGCAACACTCCGGGGCACACAACCCCGCGCTCCCCGCACCAAGCTTGTAGACGGGCTGTACGCACCAAGATCAAGCGGCGTCAGCCCGGGAACCACGCACCCATTTTGTTCCCCCGGTACGGCCGACCGCTAGGGAGGCCCCACACAGCTTGTAGCTATCGCAAATGGAAATCGTTTTCCTTCGCGATAGCTACAAGATCGGCGCGCGTTCCCCCGCCCCGGGCTGGAGGGCGACGCGCGCGGAGGATGGGGGCGGGCGTTGCGCGGTTGCGGCGGAGGCACGGGACTAGGCTCGGTCCCGTGGCTGCTAGCGATGCGAACACCTGCAACTTCCCCGGCTGCTCCCGGCCCGTGCCGCGCAGCTCCGCGCCCGGCCGGCCGCCGCAGTACTGCGACCTGCCCGAGCACACGCGCTGGCGGGCCTGGCGGGAGCGGCAGCGCGTGGAGCAGGAGACGGCCGAGGGCGCGGCCGAGGAAGGGCGGACCGAGCCGTCGGCCGACGCCGCGCCGAGCGGAGCCGGCGCGACTCCCGTCACGGACGCGCGCCTGCGAGCCGACGAACTGCTGACACGGTTCTCGGTGCAGACCGAGCAGCTCGCCGCCACGCTGGGCTCGGCCCGCGACGCGTTCGCCGCCATGACCGACCCCGCCGGCGTGGAGGCCCAGGTCGAGGCGGCGCGCATCGAGGCCGCGCGGCGGGTGTCCGAGGCCGACTCTTCCCGGCTCGACGCCGACAACCGCCGCCGCACCGCCGAGCAGGCGCGCCGCTCCGCCGAGGAGGCGGCGGCGTCGGCGATCTCCGCTGCAGGAACCGCCGAGCGCATGGCCGACGAGGCCGTGACCCGGCGCGAGGCGGCCCTGGCCGACCGCGACCGCGCCGCGGACCGGGCCGAGCGCGCCTGCGGCGAGCGCGACGCCGCCCGCGCGGAGTACGAGGCCGGACTCGCCGAGGCACAGCACCGCGTCGACGCGGCCGAGCGCGAGGCCGCCGAGCGCGTCGGCGCCGAACGACAGCGGGCGGAGGCCGAGGTTGCCGGGGTGCGCGAGGAGGCCCGCAGCCGGGAGGCCGCGCTGAGCAAGCAGCTGGCCGAGCAGCGGCGCGCCGCCGAGGCGGCCGAGCGGCGCGCGCTGGAGGCCGAGCGCCGAGCGGAGCGGGCCGAGGCCGAGGCGGTCGAGGCGCGCGGCCGGGCCGAGGCGCTGACGGGCGAGCGCGACCGGCTCGCCGAGGGCCTGGAGCAGGCCCGCGGCGCCGCCGAGGAGGAGCGGGCGCACCACCGCGCCGAGCTGGCACGGCAGCAAAGCGCCGCCGCCGACGCGCTCGCCGAGGCCAAGGAGGGCGCCGCCGCACGCCTGACCGCCGTCGACGACGCCCGCGCCCAGGCGCTGCACCGTGCGGAGCGCGCCGAGGCGCAGTTGGACGAGGCGCTGGGCGAACTCCGGCGCCTGCGGACGCCGAGCGCCGACGCCCAGGCAGTGCCGGCATCGGGCCGCCCGCCCGCGCCCGAGGGCCCGGGCTCCCCCGCCGACCGGGGCTGAAGGGGGCCGGCTCCGCCCTTTCTCCGCCGCGGCCCGTGATGACCGACGGCGGAGGGGAAGTGAGGAAAGTGCGGGGAGCATCCCGCCGGACAGCGCTTCGGGCGCTAGAGTTTGGTCTAGACCTCTGCTCCCGGCTCGGGGGCAGCTGACCTCGGGACGCGCAGAGAAGAGGGCGGATCAATGACGAAGCTGGTCGACGTCAGCCACCAGATCGCGGCGGGCATGACCACCTATCCCGGCCTGCCCGGACCGGTCATCGAGGACCATCTGTCCTTCGAGGAGTCGCAGGCGACCTACGCCCAGGGCACCGAGTTCACCATCGGCCGCATCTCGCTCGTCTCCAACACCGGGACCTACCTGGACACCCCCGCCCACCGCTACCGGGACGGCGCCGACCTCGCCGACCTGGACCTGGAGAAGGTCGCCGACCTTCCGGGAGCGGTGATCGACCTGCGGGACAGCGGAGGGCGCGCGATCACCGCCGAGGACGTCAAGGGCGCCGACGTGGCCGGACGGGCGGTCCTGCTGCGCACCGGTTGGGACCGGCACTGGCGCTCCGAGCAGTACGGCTCGCCCGAGCACCCCTATCTGGCCGAGGACGCCGCGCGGGTGCTGGCCGACGCCGGGGCAGCACTGGTGGGCATCGACTCGGTCAACATCGACGACACCTCGCCGCAGAGCCAGGGCTCGCGGCCGGTGCACTCGCTCCTGCTGGCCGCAGGCATCCCGGTGGTCGAGCACCTGTGCCTGCTGGACCGGCTGCCCCCGGAGGGCTTCAGCTTCTTCGCCGTCCCGGTGAAGGTCCGCGGCATGGCGACATTCCCGGTCCGCGCCTTCGCGATCGTGCAGTAGCCGCCGGGGGCGGGCGTGTGCCGCCGGGCGCGGAGCCGCCGCGCCCTGCCGGCCGGTCCCGCGGCGTCACAGGTCCGCGTCGAACTCCTCCTGGGCTCTGCGGTGCTCGCGCTGCGCGCGGCGCTGCCGCTCGCGCTCGGCGGCGCGCTCGTCCTGGGCCACGGCGGTGCGCATCGACGACGACAGTGCGCGCAGTTCCATGTTGATGCGCGGGTAGCCCACCAGCCGGGGAAGCGCCCCCAGGCGGGGCGTGCGCCGCTCTCGCAGAGCCGAGATCAGCTCGTCGAAGGCCAGGTCGAGCCGCTGCAGCGTGATCTGCGTGGCCGGCGGCGGCTTCTCCAACGCCAGCGCCGACAGCGCGAGGTAGCCCGAGCGCTGGGCGGCCACGACCACCGGCCACAGCGGCCGGGTGGTGGTGGCGCGCGGCACGTCGCCGATGGCGCTGTCGTAGACGCCGCGCAGGCTGACCAGCGCCGCCCGCAGGTCGCGGCGGAGCCGGTAGGTGCGCTGCGGGCTGAGGTCGACCTCGGGGTCGAGCACCGACAGCAGCGTCGTGCGGGTGGTGTCGAGGACGTCGGCGATGGTCTGCGGCAGCTGCGCCGCCGACGCGCGCCGCCACAGCAGGACGGCACCGGCCATGCCGGCCAGCGACCCCAGCACCGTATCGAGGATGCGCGCCTCAGCGAGCTGCTCGACCGGGTTCGGCGCGGCGGTGTGCGCCAGTATCAGCGCCATCGGCGTCATGAAGATGCTGGCGTAGAAGAAGTTGCGCGGGACCACGAGCTGGGTGAGGCCCATGAACGAGGCCGCGATCACGACGGTGGCCGCCAGCGGGAGCTGCGTGCTCAGCACGGCCGCGCCGATCACCACGCCCGCGAGCGTCCCCAGGGCACGCTGCAGGGAGCGGTTCACGGTGAGCACGACGTTGCCGCCCTGCAGCACCGAGGTGGCGGTAATCGAGATCCAGTAGAACCGGTCGATGCCCAGCGCCAGGCCGGCCACGCCCGCCAGGGCGACGGTGATGCCCATCCGCAGCGCCGTGGGCCGGATCAGCGACCCGGCCGCCAAGCTGGAGCGCAGTGACTGCAGCAGCGGCGGGTACGGGGCGTCGTGCAGTTCGAGCCCGGGCCCCTCGACCTCGTGCTCGGTGCGCCGCGCCGCCTGCGCGGCGCGGGCGAGGCGGCTGTAGAGTCGGCCCTCCAGCGATCGGGGGCGCAGCCCTTTGCGCAGCTCGTCCAGTTGAGCCTCGTCGGGCGCCTGGTCGGGCTTGGCGACGGCGGCGGCGAGGGACTCGGCGAAGTCCGCGGCGACCGACGGCAGCCGGTCGGTGCGCGACAGCGAAACGTCGGTGGCGGCCAGGTGGATGTCGGATACCCAGCGCAGCAGGGCGCGCAGGCGGGCGGCCTCGGGGGTGTCGCGGTAGCCGCGGGTCTGGCTGAGCAGCACGATGCGCCAGGCCCGGGCCACCGCGACGGAGGCCTCGTGCTGCACGTGGTCCAGCCGGGGGGTACCGATGGCCCGCAACAGCTCGGCGAGCTTGAGGGTGGCGTCGGCCACGGCGCGGTGCTCGGGGTGTCGGCTGCGCAGCAGGCCTTCGGCCATCGACACCAGCCAGCCGATGCCCGCTCCCAGCGCGGCGATCAGCGCGTGCTGGGGCACCTCGTGGGGCCCACTGGAGGCGATCGTGGAGATGGCGCAGACCAGCACGAAGAACAGGGGCCCGGGCTTGTCCACACGCAGCGCCTGGCACAGCCAGGTCGCCACGCCCGCGACCGCCCCGATGGAAACGGCGGCCAGCCACATGCTGGCACCGGTCAGTGAACCGATGGCGACGCAGGTCACGAACCCGAGCCCGACCAGCCCCAGGGCGACGGAGCGGTACTTGTAGGGGGTGTCCTTCTCGTAGAGGACGGTCATGGACCCCAGGGCGGCCAGCGTGGCCTCGCGCGGGCCGAACAGGGCGGCCGCCAGTGCGAAGGCCGACGCCATGGCGACCGCGGCCTGCACGCCGGTGCTCCAGGCCCAGCCGCCCGAGGCGAGCCCGAACAGCGCCTTGAGGTCGACGCGGTAGCGCGGGCGCTCGGCCACCTTCGCGCGCACGCGCGTCGGCGGGTTCCAGATGGGCTCGCTCGGCGTCGGGTCCTCTGATCCGCCGCTTTCCGTCGCCCCCTGGTCTTGCACGGGAACCATGGTAAGGGGCACGGGACGGTCGGCCCCCGTCCGGCCTGCCGCCGTCGACGCGACGTCCCTCACCGCACGGTGCGCCGCGGGCCACCTCGACGGCGCCGGCGGCGCCGCGGCCCCCAAGCGCCCCGCACGCCCCTCGGGCGGCGTCGGCCGACGCCGCCTCTTCGGGCCGCTGCGTGCACCGCTAAGCTCTGGGTACCGGCATCGCGCCGATCCCCGCCGTCCCCGCCCGCCCCGGGCGCCGCCGCGCCGCCTCGTCGAAAGAGGGCACCCGCCGTGGAGCTGTACGCAGCCGCCAAGTCGGTCATCGCACCGACCGCCCGAGCGATCTGGCCGCTGCGCGAGGAGGGCCTGCACCACATCCCCGCGCACGGCCCGGTGATCCTGGCCTCCAACCACCTGTCCAACATCGACCCGCTGTTCATCGGTGTCGCGGTGCCGCGGCAGGTCACCTTCATCGCCAAGCGCGAGCTGTTCGCCGAGGGCAATGCCGCGCAGCGGACCTTCACCCGCGCACTTCGGGCGATCGGCCAGCTCTCCGTCGACCGCAGCCCCGGGCAGAGCTCGCAGGAGGCCATGGAGGAGAGCCTGAAGTTCCTCGGCAACGGCGCCGCCTTCGGAATCTTCCCCGAGGGCACCCGCTCCCCCGACGGCCGCCTCTACCGCGGCCAGACCGGCATGGCCTGGCTGGCGCTGGCGTCGGGCGCGCCGGTGGTACCGCTGGCGCTCGCCGGTACCGACCGGATCATGCCGCACGGCAGCCGGGTGCCCGCCCTGCGCAGGATCGGCATCCGGGTGGGGCCGCCGGTGGACCTGTCGCAGTGGCTGGGCGAAGAGGGCAGGGCGCGTTCGCGCAGGGCGGCGACGGACGCCGTCATGGCCGCGATCCAGCGCCTGTCGGGCCAGCGGTCGGTGCCCCGCTACGCAGCCTCGGTCAAGGCCGAGCTCGGCAAGGGCTGAGCCGGCAGGGCCCTTCGGGCCGCCCGCGGCGGAGCGGTTCCCCACGGCGGTCCGTGCTCCCGCTGTGCGCGGCCCGCGGCGCGGCGCGCCGACCCCGCGCTCGTCGGTCGGCGTGAGGTAATCCACAGCTGGGACCCGGCTTAGTGCGGGCCGCTGCGGTGTTGTAGCCGTCCGGGGCCGATCACCCCCCTGACATGGGCGGATGCGGGCGAGCACGCGGCGCTTACCCCGGTGCCCGCTCTAGAGGGAGTGCTACCTATCTTCAAAGTCGGTTTAGTAGGCTTTCGGATGGAAGATAGAATTAGGTTAGCCTAACCTCGCAACGCGTACCCGGGTGCTCGTCACTGCGGCCCCGAGCAGACGCAACCTATGGAGATGTGCCAATGACGCGACCACTGCGCGTGGGAATCGTGGGGTCCGGCCCCGCCGGCATTTACGCGGCCGACCTGCTGACGAAGGACGACACCCTGGCCGCGACCGAGACGCCGGTCAGCATCGACGTCCTCGACAGGCTTCCCACCCCCTACGGCCTGGTCCGCTACGGCGTGGCACCCGACCACCCGCGCATCAAGCAGATCCAGCAGGCCCTGCACAAGGTGCTGGACAAGCCCGAGGTCCGCTTTCTGGGCAACGTCGACTTCGGCCGCGACCTCAAGCTCGACGACATGCGCCGCCACTACGACGCCGTGGTCTTCGCGACCGGCTCCGACCGTGACCGCCCGCTGAACATCCCCGGCGTCGACCTGCCCGGCTGCCACGGCGCCGCCGACTTCGTCTTCTGGTACGACAGCCACCCCGACGTCGCCCCGTCCTGGAGCGTCGAGGGCACCGGAGTCGCTGTGATCGGCGCCGGAAACGTCGCCGTCGACGTCGCCCGCATCCTGGCCAAGGACGCCGAGGACCTCCTCGACACCGACATCACCGACAACGTCCACAGCGCGCTGGCCGCCAAGGACGCGACCGACGTGCACGTGTTCGCGCGCCGCGGCATCGCCCAGGCCAAGTTCACCCCGATGGAGCTGCGCGAGCTGGACAAGCAGCCCGGCGTCGAGGTCGTCGTCGACCCCGAGGACTTCGACCTGTGCGCGGCCAGCATGGCCGCCATCGAGGAGTCCAACCAGGTCAAGACCAACGTCAAGATCCTGCAGAACTGGGCGATCCGCGACCCCCGCGGCGAGCCGCGGCGACTGCACCTGCACTTCCTGCACCGGCCCGTCGAGGTGATCGGCGAGGACCGTGTCTCCGGACTGCGCACCGAGCGCATGGAGCTGACCGGCGACGGCGGCGTCCGCGGCACCGGCGAGTACGTCGACCACGAGGTGCAGGCCGTCTACCGCGCCGTGGGCTACCTGGGCTCGCCGGTGGCCGGCCTGCCGTTCGACGAGGAGAGCGGGACGGTCCCCAACGACGGCGGCCGGGTGCTCGACCTCGACGAGGACCCCGTCCCCGGCGTCTACGCCACCGGCTGGATCAAGCGCGGCCCCGTGGGCCTCATCGGCCACACCAAGGGCGACGCGCTGGAGACGGTCACCAACCTGGTGGCCGACCGCGAGCGCCTCGAGGAGGCGCCCGAGCCGGAGCCCGCGTCGTTCCTGCGCCTGCTCGACGAGCGCGGGGTCGCCTACACGACGTGGGACGGCTGGCAGCGCCTGGAGTCCCACGAGGAGGAGGTGGGGCTCTCGCACGGGCGCAAGCGGATCAAAGTGCGCTCGCGCGAGGACATGACCCGCATCGCCCGCGCCGACGGGACCGAGTCGGCCTGAGGCCCGTCCACGCCGGGTACGGGGGCGGCTCTGCGGCTCCCGTGTCCGGTGTGACGCGGATTACCACGCGCGATCCCCGGACCGGCGGAACACGGCGGCGCCGTGATGGGTTACAGTCGCCAGTGGCCGGTGTGGTAGCAAGTGTCCCCCGGGCCTCACCTATAGCCTTCGCGGAATACCGCGTGCGGCGCCCGCTCGCCGGGTGACCGTTCGGACTTCGGAGCCGCGTTGTGCCCAGCGCCGAGAGGCGACCGCCACACCGGCCACTCATCCTCTCTTCCCGCCCCGCACTCCTGCCCCCAGGAAGGCGGGGCGGCGCTGTTCGGAAGGACGGACCCCGTGGAAGACGACCGGCGCCCTCCGGGGCCGGGTGGCCCCTCCTCGCCCTCATCCCAGCCCGGCTGGCACGGTGGCCATGCGAACAGTCCCGAGCCCGGCGCGGAGGCCTCCCCCGAAGCGCCCCGCCCCTACAGCCCGCAGGCCGACCCGCCGGATGCCGATCAGCCGGACGCCGGCCAGGCGGACCGGTGGCGGCCGGCCGCACCGGCGAACCCCTACTCCATTCCCGCGCGCGACCAGGGTGCCGCTTCGAGCGACGCCCCCGGGAACGCACACGGCGCCGGGCAGGGCACTCCGCCGCCCGGGAGCGGCGACCCCTACGCCCACCCCGGCGGCCCCCACCACAGCGCCCCGCCGCCCGGCGACACCCCGGCCGGACCCACCGGCGGCGCGGTGTTCGCCCGCGGCGGGGCCTCCGACGGGCAGCCCCCGCCTCCTCCGCCGGGCGTCGACTCCGCCTTCGCCGCCGGTACCCCCGACCCGGGCGAGGCGCCGCGCCGCTCCCGCAAGGGCCTGGTGATCGGTGTCGTCAGCACCCTTGTCGTCCTCGCCCTCGTGGGCGGCGCCGCCTCCTGGTACGTGCTCACCATGCCCGAGCCCGAGGACGCTGTCACCGCCTACGCCGGCGCGTGGAGATCCCAGGACTACGCCGCCATGGCCGAGGTCTCGACCGGCGGCGACCCCGCCGCGGCCCTCAAGCGCGTGGCGGAAGGCCTCGGCGTCGAGGGCGTCGAGGTGACCACCGGCCAGGTCCAGGAGGACGGCGACAGCGCCTCCGTCCCCTTCGACGCGGTCCTCGACCTGAGCAACGCCGGCGAATGGAGCTACTCCGGCGAACTGCCGCTGGTCCGCGCCGACCGCGAATGGAAGGTCGACTTCAGTCCCGCCGTCGTCCATCCGAAGCTCGGCGAGGGCCAGACGCTCGTCCGCACCAACCAGTGGGGCGAGCGCGGCCGCATCCTCGCCGCCGACGGCACCCGTCTGGACGACGGCAGCGCTTCGGGGTCGGTGCAGATGATCGTCGGCGAGGTCGGCACGGCCGCGAAGGAAAACCTCGCCGACCTCGGTCCCGCCTACCAGGTGGGCGACCCGGTGGGCCTCAGCGGCGTGCAGCAGACCTACGAGGAGCGCCTGGCCGGCAAGGCCTCCACCGCCATCCGCGTCGTCGACTCCGGAACCGCGCCCGCCGACGTGCCGGAGGATGCCCCCACCGTCGGCACCCTCGGCGGCTCCGACGGCAAGGACGTCACCCTGAGCCTGGACCCGGCGATCCAGGCCGCCGCGGCGCAGGCGATCGTGGGCCAGTCCAAGCCCACCGCGATGGCGGTCGTGCGGCCCTCCACTGGCGAGGTGCTGGCCGCCGCCAACGTTCCCGGCGGCTTCAACCGCGCCCTCGACGGCCAGTACCCGGCGGGCTCCATCTTCAAGATCATCTCCTACAACGCGCTGCTCGACTCGGGCATGGGCATGGACGCGCAGATGAGCTGCCCCAAGACGGTCGACGTGGCCGGGCGCACCTACAAGAACGCCGGCGACGCCGCCTACGGCGCCCAGACCGTCACCGAGGCCTTCGCCACCTCCTGCAACACAGCGCTGGTACAGGAGGTCGCCAACCGGCTCGACGGTGCCTCGCTGCTGAAGAGCGCCGAGCAGTTCGGCTTCAACACCGGATTCCACAGCGGCGTTCCCGTATTCAAGCCCTCGCTGCCCCAGCCCGACAGCACCAGCCTGCTCACCGCATCCAGCATCGGCCAGGGCCAGGTCCTGACCTCGCCGCTGCACCTGGCGACGCTGCCTGCGGCGGTAGCCGACGGCTCGTGGCGCTCGCCGATGCTGGTGACCGAGCCGGCGCCGGCGAAGCGGCCCGAACCGCGGCCCATCGGCAACGCCGACCGGCTGCGCGACATGACGCGCGCCGTGGTCACACAGGGAACCGCCAAGAACGTGGGGTTCACCGGCGAGGTGCACGGCAAGAGCGGAACGGCCGAGTACGGCACCGCCGAGGAGGGCGAGGAGCTTCCGGCGCACGGCTGGTTCGTGGGCTACGAGGGCGACATCGCCTTCGCGGTGGTGGTCGAGGACGGCGAGAGCGGCTCGGGCGCGGCCGCGCCGCTGGCCAAGTCGTTCCTCGACGCGCTCTGAGCACGCCCTCGGGCGGGCGCCCGGTACTCGGGCCGCGCCGACGCGCCGGTCTCCGGTGCGGCGGCGCGGGGCCTACGGGTCAGCCGCTGCCGCCCCCGGTGCCGGGTTCGACACCGCCCGGTGACGCCGGCGGCACGGCGGGCTCCGTGCCCTGCACCGGCGCACTGAAGTACAGCCCGGCCATCATGGCGCACAGCACCAGGGCGGCCACCCCGAGCAGTAGCCACAGTACCCAGCGGCCCGGCCGGTCGCCGTCGCCCCAGGCGTCGTCGACGCCGAAGCACCTCAGGTGGTCGTCGAGGTCCGGATCGTCCTTGGCCAGGGCGTTCTCGATCTCGGCGAGGATCCGCCGCTCGTTCTCACGCAGTGACATCGCACCCTCCTCGCCGTTCCCGCGGCCGGCGGCCGCGGCCGCCGTGCATGCAACCGCGTCCTTGATGTGTTTCTAACCGCGCTGCCCCTGCGCACGCGTGCGCGCGTGAGAATTCGTGTCCGAATACGAGGGCGCTCGCGCGCCGCCGGTGCGCCGCCGCCTCACAGGTACAGGCCCGGCCGGTGCTCGTCGGGCCCCAGACCTCGGGCCGTGGCGGGAACGTCGGCGGCGAGCAGCTCGCGCAGCTCCTCGGGATCGGTGCCGCCGCTGCGGGCCAGGCGTGCCGCCTGGTTGGCGGCAGCCTGCTCGAAAAGCGCCTCGGCCAGCAGGCCGTTGGCCGCCGAGGCGGACCGGGGCGTGTGGGCCAGGCAGGCCGCCACGGCCTCCGACACACCCGGCGCCGGCGTGAACCCGGCCTCGCGGGCGCGCTCGGCGACGACGGCGGCAAGCTCGGCGTCGGTGTAGTCGGGGAAATGCATGCGCCGGGAGACGAGAGCGGCGAGGTCGGGGTAGGCGTCCAGGAACGCTCCCAGCTCCTCGCGGCCGCCCGCCAGCACTACGACCAGGTCGTGCCGGAGCTCGGCCATGCGCCGTGCCAGCGCCTCCACCGTCTCGGCGGCGGGCGGGGCGCCCGGCCTGTGGGCGCCGAGCCGGTGCGCCTGCGGCACGAGCAGCACACCGCCCAGCGCCGAGGCGAGGGCCTCCTCGACGGGTGCACCGCGTTCGGCGGAGGGTGCTGTGAGCGTGTGCGGTTCGGCGCGCACGAAGTGGCCCGAGCTGAGCAGTCCCCGCTGGCCGAAGATCCCGCCCAGCAGCGCCGCCACCGTCGACTTGGCCGTGCCCGGGTTCCCGGTGAAGGCCATGTGCCCGGGCGCGGCCGCAGCGTGGACGCCGGCGTCGCGGCGGGCCTCCTCCACGCGGGCGCGCGCCTCCAGATCGCGCACCTCCCGCTTGACCCGGTCGTGGCCGACCAGGCCCGCCAACGTGGCCAGCGGGTCGCCCGGGGGCACGGCGCTCACCCGGCCGCTGGCGGTGACCGGGATGTCGGCGGGCAGCAGTTCGCGCAGGCTCGCGGCGGCGCTGTCTGCTCCCTCGGTGACGCGCCGGGCCTGCAGCGCGGTGGCACGCTCCAGCAGGTTGCGCACCAGCCGCGCGTTGCCGAACGAGCCGTCCCGGGGTGCGGCGCGCAGCACGTGGCGGACCCGGGCGGCGGTGCCGGCGCCCGCGGACAGACCGGCGTCGGCCGCCATCGCCGCGAAGATGTCGGCCAGCTCGTCGTCGTCGTAGTCGGGGAAGCGCAGGTGGCGGGGGAACCGCGAGGCCACGCCGGGGTTGGAGGCCAAGAAGCCCGCCATCCGCTCCTCGTAGCCGGCGACGACCACCACGAGGTCGTCGCGGTGGTCCTCCATCAGCTTGAGCAGGGTGGCGACGGCCTCGGCGCCGAAGTCGTTGCCCCCTCCGGAGTCGGTGAGCGTGTAGGCCTCGTCGATGAACAGCACCCCGCCCACGGCCGTGCGCACGGCCTTCTCCACGCGCGGCGCGGTCTGGCCGATGTACTCGGCGACCAGGTCGGCCCGGCTCGTCTCGACCAGGTGGCCCGATGCCAGCAGGCCCAGCTCCGCGTAGATCTCGCCGAGCAGGCGGGCGACCGTGGTCTTCGCGGTGCCCGGATTGCCCATGAACACCATGTGGCGGGCCGGCGAGGAGACCGGCGCCCCGGCGGCCCCGCGCAGCCGCTCGGCGCGCGCCTCGGCGGCGTAGAGCGCGATCTCGCGCTTGACCGTGTCCAGGCCGACCAGGCGGTCGAGCTCGCGCATCGCCGTGCCGGTCCGCTCGCCCCCGGCCGCCGCGGCGGGGGCGTTCCCGCCGGAGGCGTGGGCGGTCGCGCCGCCGGGCCGCGCGGCGACGGGTGCGGTCGAGCCGGGCGTGTGGGCGCCGGTGCGCGGCACCGCCGACTCGGGGATGTCGCAGGGCAGCAGCAGCCGCAGCTCCTCGGCGCCGGCGTCTTCGCCCAGCCCCGCTGCGCGGCGGCCCTGCAGCGAAGCGGCGCGGTCGGCCAGCGCGCGGGCGGCGCGCGCGTTGCCGAACGAGGGGCCGCGGGCGGTCCGGTGCAGCACGCGGCACGCCTTCTCCCGAGCTCCCTCGCCCAGCGCGAACCCGGCGCCGGTCGCAGCGGCGGCGAAGATATCGGTGAGCTCGGGCGAGGTGTAGTCGGCGAATGCCAGCCGGTGCGGGAAGCGCGCCGCAAGGCGCGGGTTGGCAGCCAGGAAGTGCCCGATGTCGCGCTCGCCGCCCGACAGCACGACCGCGAACTCCCCCGCCCGGTCCTCCATGTGCCTGAGCAGCGCGGTGATTGCGTCGAGGCCCAGGCCCCGGCCCGACTCGGACTCGGTGAGGGCAGGGGCCTCGTCCACGAGTAGAACGCCGCCCAGCGCAGACGTGACGACCTGCTCGACGCGGGCGGGCGTCTGGCTCAGCGACTCGCCGACCAGGTCGGCGCGGCCGACCTCGACCAGATGGCCGGAGGAGAGCACGCCCAGCCCTGCGTAGAGGGAGCCGAGGATGCGGGCGACGGCGGACTTGGCGGTTCCGGGGCCGCCGGTGAAGACCAGGTGGCGCGAGGGCGGCGCGGTCTCCACTCCCGCGGCGGCGCGGCGGCGCTGGGCGCGCGCTTCGTCGGCGTACGCGCGGACCTCGTGCTTGACCCGCTCCAGCCCCACGAGCGCGTCCAGCTCGGCCAGCGCCCGTTCGGCGGCGTCGCCCTTCGCATCGGGTCCGTCGCCGGCCGCCTGGGTTCCGCCGGCCGTGCTCTCCGTGCCGCGGGGCAGCGCGGCGGGCACCCCCGAGGGCCGCCGCGGCGGACGCCCGTAGCGGCGCAGGTCCTGCTGGAAGCCCATGACGGGCAGCGGGACCGACCGCGAGGGCTTCTGCAGGACACTCTCCTCGCTGGAGCCCAGCGCGGCGGCGCACCGGCTGCCCATGTCCAGCCAGGCGCGCGCGGCGTCGAGTTCGCCGGCCAGCGCGGCCTGCCACAGCCAGGTGCGCACCCGGCTCATCCAGTTCCGCTGCTGGTAGCCGCCGCGCTCGTCGTCGAACCGCTCCGCCTGCTCGCCGAAGGCGTCGCCGTCCAGGACCACGCTGGCGATGGGAGGAAGGCTGGGCAGCCGCAGCGCCTGGCAGAGGTCGGCGACGGCGTCCTCGATCCCGGGCACGTCGTGGGCCACGGCGGCGAGGCGCTCGTGGGCGGCTGCGAACCCGGTGAAAGCCCATCGCAGGAAGTCGGCGGGGGGCGCGAGCTCGGGCATGGCGGCGAGGACGTCGTCGCCGGCCGCGGCCCTCCACTCCTTGCGCACCTCCCGCAGGCTGCCGGCGAGGTCGCTCTCGCGGGCCTCGGGGTCCTCCGCGCGCCGCTGGTGCAGCCGCAGCAGGGCGTCGCGCCGGTCGTCCCAGGGCGCGATGCCCTCGACCGCCTCGATCAGCTCGCGCACGAGCGCGAGATCGGTCTCGCGGCGCTCCCGGTCGGTGGACTCGAACAGCTCGTAGCAGGGCGGCAGGCGCAGGTTGTCGAAGATCGACTGGGTGGGGTCGGTCGCGGTGTCGGAGTTGGGCAGGTGCTCGGCAGTGAGGGCGGCGGGCAGGCGGGCGTAGTGGCCGGCGTTGATGCGCAGCGTTCCCGAGAGCATGATGGCCTGCTGCAGCGCCTCGTGGGCGATGGGGTCGCGCTTGCGGCGGCCGTCGGCGCGGTAGGGGCGGGCGCGGGGGTCGTCCAGGATCTTGCCGATGCGCCGGGCGAGCTCGTCGACCAGCCCGTCGGGCACCCGCCACGGGCCGTAGGAGTAGACGTCCAGCACCGGTTCGTCGGTGAGGAGCAGCTCCAAGTGCTCGGGCAGGCGGATGGCCGTCAACCTGGCTCCTTCTTCTCGGCCGCTGCGGCGCGGGGGCGCGCCGGGGCACGCGTCGGGGGGTGCGCGGGCGCGGCTCGGGAGCACGGGCGCCGCGGGCGGTGCGTCGTTCCAGGATCACCGCAGGCCGCCGCCCGCCGCGCCGGGAGCGCCGACCGGTACCGGCCACGGCGCCGCCGGACGGAGCCCGCTGCGCCGCACCGCTTCACGCTACCGCCGCCGCGCGGGAGGCGGCGCAGGGCACGGCGGGTCTATCCGGGCGACAGCCGGGCGGCGGGGCCGGGGGCGCTTTCGGCGCGGTAGTCGTCCAGGACGGTGACGTGGTAGCGGACCGAGCCTTCGGCGGGGTCGGCGTCGGTGAAGGCGGGACGCTTCGCGTCGGCGCCGGTGACGGCGAGCAGGTGGGAGGCGTCGGCGAGAGCGCAGGGGTCGCCGCCGTCGCCGGGGACACGGTAGACGGCGTAGAAGCGGGCGCCTTCGACCCTGGTCCAGCTCAGCCGCACCTCGTCGGAGGAGGTCCGCTCGGCGTTCAGCTCGGCGACCGGCGCGGGCGCGGAGTCGCCGCCGGAGTCGGCGGCCGGCGGCAGCGCCGGCCGGCTGTAGTGGTCCTCGCCCACAGAGCCCATGGCCTTCTCGGCACGGCCGGTCAGGTCTGTGATGGAGAAGTAGACGTCGCCGCCGACCTCGCTGTGCTCGGCGTTGAGGTCGAGCTGGCGGGTGAGCGCGTCGCGGCCGCGGAACCCCTGCTCGCCGACGCGGTAGGCCGCCTGGCCGATGTAGAGGTCCACGCCGGTGCCGGCGACCTGTTCGGACCACCAGGGCACCAGCTCGGCGTAGTCGGCGACGTCGTAGCCGCGCGGCCAGTAGAGCTGGGGGACGATGTAGTCGACGGTGCCTTCGCGGATCCAGGCCAGGGTGTCGGCGTACTGGGCGCTGTAGGACTCCAGCCCCTCGGTGGCGGAGCCGGCGGGGTCGCTGTCGGCGTTGCGCCAGATGCCGAAGGGCGAGATCCCGAACCGCACCCAGGGCTTGGTCCGCTGGATCCGCTCGTGGACCTCGGAGACGAGGGTGTCGACGTTGTCGCGGCGCCAGTCGGCGCGGCTGTCGAACCCGCCGCCGTGGCGCTTGAAGCTGCGGTCGTCGTCGAACTCCTCACCCTCGGCGGGGTAGGGGTAGAAGTAGTCGTCGAAGTGGACGCCGTCGATGTCATAGCGGTCGACCACGTCGAGGACGACGTCGCCGACCCATTCGCGCACGTCGGGGTTGCCCGGGTCGAGATAGCCCTGGTCGGCGTACTCGATCAGCCAGCCGGGGTGCCTGCGCGCGGGGTGGTCGGGGTCGAGGTTCTCCAGGTCGGGGTCCTTCCAGCCGACCCGGTAGGGGTTGAACCAGGCGTGCAGCTCGATGCCGCGCCGGTGGGCCTCCCCGACGGCGAAGGCGAGCGGGTCGTAGCCGGGGTCGCCGCCCTGCTCGCCGGTGAGGTAGCGGGCCCAGGGCTCCTTGGCGGAGGCGTAGAGGGCGTCGGCGGTGGGGCGCACGTGCAGGAAGACGGCGTTGAGGCCGAGGCTCTCCGCGCGGTCGAGCATCCTGCGCAGCTCCCGCTGCTGCTCCTCGCGGTCCAGGCCGGCCTCGGAGGGCCAGTCGATGTTGCGGACGCTGGCGATCCAGGCGCCGCGCATCTGGCGCTTGGGATGGGCCGGGTCGGCGGTGCAGTCGTCGGGGACGGGCATGGTGCCGCGCGCTTGCGGCGAGGCGGCGTCCTCGCCGGGGCCGGGGCCGGACCATGGAACGCAGGCGCCCAGCAGCGGCATCGTGGCCGCCGCGGCCGCCATGCCGAGCAGCAACCGTCGCATATGCCCCATTACCTCCCGGTCAATCCTCTTTAGACATTGCAGACAAGAATACGGGGCGGCGTTGACCGCCGTGTCACTTTCAACCGAGCCCGATCGCGGCACCGTCGCGGCGCCGCACGGCGGATCCGGTGTGGTTTCAACCGCATAGCGGGTAAACGGCCGGTCACGGTCGGGTTTGGGACCGGAAGGAACCTAGGATTGACCGTTGTGAGCGCCACACCGGACGAACAGCCGACCCTGGCCGTGCGCACGGCGCCGCTGGAGGAGGACGGCGGCCTCCTCGCGCGCCTGCCCGCGGCCGCGCCGCTGGCGTGGCTGCGCCGCGGCGAAGGACTGGTCGGCTGGGGCGAGGCCGCCCGCGTCGACCTGCCCGCCGAGGCCGCGGCGCAGGGCACCCGCCGCTTCGCCGAGGCGTCCCGGGCGCTGCGGCGGCTGGTGGACAGCGCCGAGGTCGACGACGGCGTGCGGGTGCCCGGCAGCGGCCCGGTGGCCTTCGGCGGATTCACCTTCGACGCGCGCTCGGCCGGTTCGTCGCTGATCGTGCCGCGTGTGGTCGTGGGCCGGCGCCGCGGCCGGTCCTGGATCACCACGGCCGTCCCCGCCGGCGAAGCGCCGGCCGGGGACCAGTGTCCGGACGGCTCCGCTCCCACCCCCGTGGGACCGCTGTCGTGGCGCACGGGCGCGCTGTCCGCCGCCGAGTGGGGCGCCGCCGTGGGCGCCGCCGTCGAGCGCATCCGCGCCGGAGAGCTCGGGAAGGTGGTCATGGCCCGCGACGTCGTCGCCGAGGCCGAGCGCCCCGTGGACGTCCGCACCCTGCTCGCGCGGCTGGCCCGCGACTACCCGGACTGCTACACGTTCTCGGTGGACGGCATGGTCGGCGCCACCCCCGAACTGCTGCTGCGCCGCGAGGGCGACGAGGTCGCCTCGCTGGTGCTGGCCGGCACCCGCCCGCGCGGCGCCTCCCCCGAGGAGGACGCGCGCCTGGCGGCGGAGCTGGAGGAGTCGGCCAAGGACCGCGAGGAGCACCGGTACGCGATCGACTCGCTGCGCGCCACGCTCGCCCCGCTGTGCGACGCAGTGGAGGCGCCCGAGCGGCCCCGGCTGCTGCGGCTGGCCAACGTCCAGCACCTCGCCTCGCCCACCCGGGCCCGACTGCGCCCGGGCGTCTCGACGCTGGACGTGGTGGCGGCGATGCACCCCACCGCCGCCGTCGGCGGTACGCCCACCGCGGCGGCCGTGGAGATGATCCGCGAACTGGAGGGAATGGACCGGGGCCGCTACGCGGGTCCGGTCGGCTGGCTCGACGGCGCGGGCAACGGCGAGTTCGGGATCGCGCTGCGCTGCGCCCAGGTCCGGGACCGCCGGGCGCGGCTGTTCTCCGGCTGCGGCATCGTCGCCGGCTCCGACCCGCGGGCCGAGGTCGCCGAGTCCGAGTCGAAACTGCGGGTCATGCGCGAGGCCCTCACCGACTGAGGCGCCCCGGCCCGGGGGACGCCCGCCGCGGCGCCCGCCGGAGACGCCTGGCGTGCACCGTCGGTCTTGTGGCCATCGCAAACGGAAATCGCTTTCCTTCATGATGGCTGCAAAATCGACGGGGTTGGGCGGGCAACGGGTTCAGAGTCCGTCTGAGGTCTGGTCGACGGCCTCGAAGTCGGCGAAGTCGAATCCGGGCGATACGAAGCAGCTGACCAGCGCCTCCTGGTCGGCCAGCGGGTGCGCGGCCTGCCAGGTCCCGGCCGGGACCAGCGCCTGCAGCACCTGCCCGTCGTCGACGGCGGTGCCCAGGGTCAGGGTCCGCTCCCGTCCGGGGCGCTCCCCGCTGCCGCCCAGGGACAGCGCGAGCGGCCCGCCGCGGTTGAAGACCCACATCTCGTCGGAGCGAACCCGGTGCCAGCACGACCGCTCGCCGGGGTTGAGCAGAAAGTGGATGCCGGTCGCGGTGGAGCGGTCGCCCGGGTAGCCCTCGGGGCGCACCCGGACACCGGTCCTCCAGGTCTGGCGGAACCACCCGCCTTCGGGGTGGGGCAGCAGGTCGAGCCGCTCGGCCGTGGCGCTGCGCTGCTCGACCGAGACGAACACGCCTTGGGGGTCCCGGCGCAGGTAGCGCACGCCGGCCACCGCCTCGCGCGGGAGGGGACCGTAGATGTGCGGGAACAGGGCGTCGGCGGCCACTCCCGGCGGCGGGGCCGGTGCCGCGGCCTCCCACCGCACCTCGGCGTCCAGGAGTTCGGTGTCGACGACCAGGACCGCCTGGGGCTCGGCCGCCTCGGCGTAGAGGGCGTTGGCGACGGCGAGGACCGTGGCGTCGTCGGGCGAGGCGTGCACGAACCCCTCGGTTCGCAGCGACTCCGGCGCGATCGGTCCTTCGCCCTCGCGCCACGTGGCGACGTCCGTCATGTGCAACAGGTACCGCATGGTCGGAGAAACTAGCAGAGGGCGACGCGCCCGGGCGGGCGCGGCCGGCGCCGCTCAGTCCTCCAGCGCGGCCTCGACGGCCTGCTGCACGGTGCGGCGCAGCGCGGCCGAGTCGGCCCGGCCGGTACGCACCTCGACGATCCGCAGCCCCTCCCCCAGCAGCGCCTTGGGCAGGTCGGACGCCCACTCCAGATGCGTGTAGGGCACGTCGGCCATCTGGGCCACCCGCTCCATCGAGACTCCGTGCGGCGTCCCGAACAACCGCTCGAAGCGGGGGTGGCCGGCCTGTTCGAGGCCGGAGAAGATGCCGCCGCCGTCGTTGTTGACCGCGACCAGGGCCAGGTCCGGGCACGGTTCGCCGGGCCCAAGCACCAGGCCGTTCTGATCGTGCAGCATCGCCAGGTCCCCCAGCAGCGCGTAGGCGCTCCCGCCGCCCGCGCGCTGGTGGGCAAGCGCCGCGCCCACGGCGGAGGAGACCGTCCCGTCGATCCCGCTGACCCCGCGGTTGCCGATAATCCGCGCGCCGCACCGCGCGCTCATCGCCGCATCCAGGTCGCGGATGGGCATGCTCGACCCGGCGAACAGCAGCGCGCCGTTGGGCGCCTGGGCTGCCAGATCGCGCGCGAGGCGGATCTCGCTGAGCGCCTCCTCGGCGTCGAGGACGCCGTCCACCGCCGCCCGCGCCCTGCCCTCGGCCTCCTGCCAGGAGCGCGCCCACGCGGTGTCGGGCCGGGCGCCGGAGGGCGCGGCGACGGCCGGGACCGTGTCGGTGGCCGTGCGCACGGGATCGGCGAAACAGCGGTCCGCGCCCACCGCGAAGTGCCGCTCGGCGCGGCCGAGGTAGGCCAGCAGCTGGCGCGAGAGCCCGGGCCGCCCCGCGGTCACCACCAGGTCCGGCGCGTGCTCGGCCGTGAACCGCGGGGAGGCCAGCAGGTGCCGGTAGGCCGATACCGCGTCGCCGCGGCGGGCGTTGGATGTGGGCTCGGCCAGCAGCGGCCAACCGGTCTGCGCGGCCAGAGCCAGGTAGGGGATCGGGTCGTAGTCGCCGTCGCCGCAGACCACGACACCGCGCTCGACCGCCGGCAGCTCCACCGGCTCGGGGTCGCGCACCGCCGCGTGGCGCGCGATCCACGGCCGCCCCGACGCGCGCCCGACCAGTGGCTCCGGCCAGTCGTCGGCTGCTGCCAGGGCCGCGGCGACGGGGTCGGCGGTCGGCGGTGACTCGCCCGGCGCGGGCAGCGCCGTCTCGGGCACCAGCGGCTCGCGGAAGGCGAGGTTGAGGTGCACCGGCCCGGGCCGGTCCGTACCGGCCGCCGCCCACGCACGGCAGGCCAGCGACCTCCAGTAGGCGGTCATCCCCGCGACCGGCTCGGGGGTGCCCACCTCGGTGAACATCCGTACCGCCGAGCCGAACAGGCCGATCTGGTCCACCGTCTGGTTGGCGCCGGTGCCGCGCAGCTCCGGGGGGCGGTCGGCGGTGAGGACGAGCAGCGGCACGCGGCTCTCGTCGGCCTCCAGCACGGCGGGGTGGAAGTTGGCGGCCGCGGTTCCCGACGTGCACACCAGCGCGGCGGGGAGCCGCTGGGTGCGGGCCAGGCCGACGGCGAGGTAGGCGGCGGACCGCTCATCGACCCGGACGTGCGTGCGGACGTCCGGGTGGGCGGCCAGGGCCAGCGCCAGCGGCGTGGAGCGCGACCCCGGCGCGACGACGGCCTCGGACAGGCCGCACCGGGCCAGTTCGTCGACGAGGACGCGCGCCAGAGCGGTAGACGGGTTCATGCGGTCTCTCTAGTTCGTCAAAGCGTGTACAACTTTCGGGCGCACCCCGCACGGCCGTGCCCCGGTCTCCTCGGGGTGGCTCGCCCGCCCGCGCATCGGTCCGCTCGGCGCCGCGGCGCGCCCGCGTCTGCGCCCGCGTCCGGCAGAGCGTCCGGACCGTGTCGGCGCGACGTAAACGCCGGGTCTCCCGTTGTGCAACGAACGGCGGCGCGGTGTTCGTCCTTGCTGGCCGGATAACCGTCCCGAGTGTGACCGGAATCGCCATTCCCGTGCACCCGGAATCGGCGGATGCGCCGGGGCGCGGCTCCGCCCCGCTCATCCCCCTCCCCCGTCGGCGCTGTGCGCCTTCCTATCCGAAGGGGTACCCGATCTCACGCGATCAACCGGTAGAGCGGAAAAATTCGGTCAATCGCAGCCCGCCCGCGGACCGGCGCCCGCTCACCGGCGCCCGGCGTGCTCGGCGGCCTCAGCCCGGCGCAGCCACGGTCCGGCCTCCGCCTCGACGCCGGCGAGCCGGTGCTCGTCGACCGCAGGGCGCCGCACCGGAATGCAGCCGTCGCCCTCGGGTAGCAGCGGATCTGCGGTGACATCGGCCTCCAGCAGGCGCATCGTCGCGAGGCCGCAGGCGTAGGGCAGCTCGGGCAGCGCCGCGGCCAGCGCCACACCGGCGGCCAGGCCGACCGAGGTCTCCACGGCGCTGGAGACCACCACCGGCAGGCCGCAGGCGTCTGCCACCTCCAGCGCGCACCGCACCCCGCCCAGCGGCTGCACCTTGAGCACCACGATGTCGGCGGCGCCGGCGGCGCGCACGCGCAGGGGGTCCTCGGCGCGCCGGATCGACTCGTCGGCGGCGACGGGCACCGCGCTGCGGCGGCGCACCTGCGCCAGCTCCTCCAGACTCGCGCAGGGCTGCTCCACGTACTCCAGGTCGAACCGCGACAGCTCGGCCAGCATCCGCACGGCCGTGTCGACGTCCCAGCCGCCGTTGACGTCGATGCGCACCCGGCCGCTCGGGCCGAGGGCGTCGCGCACCGCCTCGACCCGCGCGACGTCCTCAGCCGGGCCCTGCCCGGCCTCGGCGACCTTCACCTTGGCCGTGGAGCATCCGCCCTCGGCCACGATGCGGGCCGCGTGCGCGGGTCCCACCGCCGGGACCGTGACGTTGACGGGGATCCGGCCGCGCACCGGGGCGGGCCAGCCCAGGTCGGCGGCCTCGCGGCAGGCGGCCCACCAGCGGGCGCACTCGGCCGGCCCGTACTCGGGGAAGGGCGAGAACTCGCCCCAGCCCGCCGGCCCGCGCACCAGCAGCCCTTCGCGCACGTCCAGGCCCCGGAACCGGGTGCGCATCGGTATCGCGTACGCGCGCGCCTCGGCCGTGCCGCTCTCGCCCAATCCGCCTCCCGCCGGAGTGTGCCTGACCTGCTCGTGTGTGCCGGGCCGCCGGCCGCCGGTGCGGACGCGCGCGTCCTAGGGGCGGCGCGGAAAGCGCTCGAACTCCGGGCGCCGCTTCTCCTTGAATGCCTCGCGGCCCTCCTGGGCCTCTTCGCTCATGTAGTAGAGCATCGTCGCGTCGCCCGCGAACTGCTGCATTCCCGCCGCTCCGTCGCTGACCGTGTTGATGGCGCCCTTGACCATGCGCAGGGCAAGCGGGGACTTCTCCAGCATCTCCCGAGCCCAGGCGACGGTCTCATCCTCCAGGCGCTCCAGCGGAACGACGGTGTTGACCAGCCCCATCTCGCGCGCCTCCTCGGCGGAGTACTGCCGGCACAGGTACCAGATCTCGCGCGCCTTCTTCAGACCCACCGTCTGGGCCAGCAGCCACGAGCCGTACCCGCCGTCGAAGGAGCCGACCTTGGGGCCGGTCTGGCCGAACCTGGCATTGTCGGCGGCGACGGTCAGGTCGCAGCAGACGTGCAGAACGTGGCCGCCGCCGATGGCATACCCGGCGACCATGCAGATGACGGGCTTGGGCAGGCGGCGGATCTGCACCTGCAGGTCGAGCACGTTCAGCCGGCCGATGCCCTGGCGGGCAACGGCGTCGTCGCCGATGTAGCCGTCGTCCCCGCGGATCTTCTGGTCTCCGCCGGAGCAGAACGCCTTGTCGCCGGCGCCGGTGAAGATGATCACGCCGACCCGGGAGTCGTCGCGCGCGGCGTTGAAGGCGTCCTGGAGCTCGAAGAGGGTCTGCGGCCGGAACGCGTTGTGGCGCTCGGGCCGGTTGATCGTGATCTTGGCGATCCCCTCGGCGGTCTCGTAGATGATGTCGGCGTACTCGCCCGACCGCTGCCACTCCACGCCACTCACGACTGCCGTCATCTCCTTCACTGCGTCCTCCGGCTTGGGCCGAGGGTCCGGCCGGCCGACGCGGCCGGGGCGGCGCCACAGGGGCCGTCTCCGCGCCCCGGACCCGTCGGAGGCCAACCCTAAACGCTCCGGCGCCCGCCGGAGCACGGCCCACCACCGCATTCGCCGCGGGCCCCGCCCACCGGGGACGGCCCCGGATCCGCCGGCGCCGGTGCAGGGCGCTAACCTTGGCGGACGTGGCGAACCGACCGTTGCAGGCGGTGATGGGCCTGGAGCCCGCACGGCTCACCGAACTGCTCTTGGACTCCCTGAACGGGCACGGCCCGGCCCTTCTGCCGCTCGACCCCGCGCTGCCGCGGCCGCGCCTGGAGGCCGTCGTGGCGGCCATGCGGCCCGCCTCGCTTCGCACCCCCGAGGGCGTCACCGACCTGCCCGAGGCCCGCGGCACCGGCGAGGACGTCGCGCTGACCGTCGCCACCTCCGGCTCCACCGGAACTCCCAAGGGCGTGGAGCTGACCGCCCCGGCCCTGCTTTCCTCGGCCCGCGCCTCGCTGCGGCGTATCGGCGCCCGGGCCGGCGACCGGTGGCTGTGCGTCCTGCCGCACGCCCACATCTCCGGGCTGCTGGTGCTGGTGCGCTCCCTGGTCGCCGGCACCGAGCCGCTCGTCCAGCCATTCGGCACCGAGGCGGCCCTGCTCGCCGCCGAGCACCACCGCCCGCACGTCTCGCTGGTGCCCACGCAGCTGCGCCGGCTGGTGGACGCGGGCGCCGACCTCTCGCACTTCGGCGCCGTGCTGGTCGGCGGCGCCGCCGCCCGCCCCGACCTGCTGGCCGCGGCGCGCGCGGCCGGCGGCCGGGTGGTCACCACCTACGGCATGAGCGAGACCTGCGGCGGATGCGTCTACGACGGCGAACCCCTGGACGGGGTGGACGTGCGCCTCGACGGAACCGGCCGCATCCTGGTGGGCGGGCCGGTCCTGTTCGCCGGATACCGCCTCGACGCCGAGGCCACCGCTGCCGCCGTCGAGCTGGGCGCGGACGGTACGCGGTGGCTGCGCACCGGCGATGCGGGGCGTTTCGACGACGACGGGCGGCTGGCCGTGCGCGGGCGACTGGACGACGTGGTCAACACCGGCGGACACAAGGTCGTCCCCGCCGAGGTCGCCGCGCTGCTGCTGGAGATGGGCTCCGTGGCCGACGCCGCCGTGGTGGGCCGCCCCGATCCCGAGTGGGGCGAGCGCGTGACCGCGGTCGTCGTGCCCGCCGACCCCGCGAACCCGCCGGGCCGGGACGAGATCCGCGCATGGGTGGCAGCCCGCATGCCCCGCTACGCCGCACCGCACGAAGTGGAGTTCCGCACCAGTCTCCCCCGGCTGACCTCGGGAAAGACCGACCTGGCCGCCCTGCGCGGGGGGCCTGTCCAGCGAGATTGACGCGGTCGCCCGCGGGCAGGATGATCGGTGACCGCGATCTTTCGGCAACGGATCCGCCTCATGGGGGAACTTCGCACGCCGGACAGGCGTCTACCAAGGCACCGAATCCAACCCCTCGCGAAGGAGGTCGGCGGTGCGGAACGGCCGGCACCGGCCCCGCGGCCCCCGCTGCGCCGCTCGCAGCACGCGGCACACCGGGCGACGCCCTTACCCGCTCGACGGAGCCGCCTGCGCCGCATCGGGGCGTGAGCTAGACCACGTCCCGCGAGATCCAATCGAGACCGGGAACATTTGACTCTCTGACACGTTAGACATAGTGGCGTGCGAACACGGCGGACTCCTTACCGCCACGCGCCTGACGTCTTGGAAGGGAGGGAGGTGCCTTCATGTCGCGCACTGCCCTAGCCACTTCTCCCACGGTGGCGGAGACCGCAGACGGCAAGGATGTCGCGTCCGCGTCTCTGGACGAGCTGATCACCAGGGGGCGCTCCCAGGGACACCTGTCCCTTGCGGAGCTCCGCGCCGCGTTCTCCGCGGCGGGCATCAGCCCGGCCGACGGCCGCTCCATCCTGCGTGAACTCGCCGACGCCGGCGTGCGGCTCGCCAACGGGGGCGGCGACGCCGCGGTGGAGTCCGTCGACGCCGACGCCGAGGACGAAGCTCTCGAAGAGGCTCTCGACACCGCACCCCGAGAGGCCGCCGAGGCCAAGTCCGAGGATAGCGAGACACTGCCCTCGCCCAGCCAGGAGCCGGAGGGCCCCGAGGCCGACCTCGACGACCAGTCGCCGGCGATGGGCGACTCCGTCCACACCTACCTCAAGGCTATCGGCCGGCGCCAGCTGCTGACGGCCGAGGAGGAGGTCGACCTCGCCAAGCGGATCGAGGCCGGGCTCTACGCCGAGTACCGCCTGGGCACCATCGAGGAATCCCCCGGTCCCGAGGACCTCACCGAAGCCGAGCACGAGGACCTCACCGAGATCGCCGAGGACGGCCGGCGCGCCAAGCAGCACATGCTGGAGGCCAACCTCCGGCTGGTCGTATCGGTCGCCAAAAAGTACAGCGACCGCGGCATGTCGCTCCTGGACGTGGTCCAGGAAGGCAACCTCGGCCTGATCCGGGCCGTGGAGAAGTTCGACTACACCAAGGGCTTCAAGTTCTCCACCTACGCCATGTGGTGGATCCGCCAGGCAATACAGCGCGGCTTCGCCGACTCGGCCCGCACCATCCGGCTTCCCGTGCACGTCCTGGAGCTGCTCAGCAAGGTGAGCCGGCTGGAGCGGGACATGCACCAGACCCTGGGCCGCGAGCCCACCCCGGAGGAGCTGGCCAAGGAGCTGGACAAGACCCCGACCCAGATCGAGGAGCTGCTCCGGGTCACCCGGCAGCCCATCAGCCTCGACTCGACCATCGGAGAGGACGGGGAGACCCGCATAGGCGACCTCATCGAGGACATCGACGCCTCCGAGGCCTCCGAGGTGGTCGACCGCCAGCTGATGGCCGACCAGCTCCGCCGCGCGCTGGACGACCTCGAACCGCGCGAGGCGACCATCATGTCGCTGCGGTTCGGACTGATGGACGGCCGCCCGCGCACCCTGGACGAGATCGGCAAGCACCTCGGGCTGACCCGCGAACGCATCCGGCAGCTGGAGAAGCAGTCGCTGTCGAAGCTGCGGCACCCGAGCCGGGCCCAGCAGCTGCTCGACTTCGCGAGCTGACCGGCTGACCGGTCACCGCCCGCGACCGACCGACACTGACCCCGTGCCCGCCTTCGTGCGGGCACGGGGTCTTTGCGCGCCCCTGCGCCCGCGCGACGCCGCCCCGGGCAGCCCCCGCGTCCGGGTCAGGGGCCCCCTGACCTTCCCCCGAGTTCCCGGCGAAGGGATGCCGATCGCCCCGCCGCCGCGAGACGATACGGATATGGCCGACGACACCGCACCCCCCGCACCCGCCCCAGGCGCCGGCGCGTCCGGCACCGACATCGCAGCCTCGCTGCGTGCCTCGCGCGAACTGGGCCCCGACTACGACGCCGCGATCGCCGCCGCGATCGTGGAGCGGCTCGACGAGGCCGTCGACGAGCGGGTCGGCCGTCGACTGGCGGAGGCCGGCATCGACCCGGCGAACCCGCGGCCCGCCGCGCGGAACGAGCCGAACTGGACGCCGCGGATGACCATGGGGCTGCTGGCCATGTGCTTCCTGATCCCGCTGACCGCGATCTGCGGCAGCTTCATGGGCGCCACCGGTGTCGTCCTCGCCATGGTGGGCACCACGCTGTTCTACCTGATCAGCATCATCGGCACGCGACGCTGACCCGCTGCGCCGGGTCCCGGTGGCGCGCGGGACTCAGCCGCGCAGCGCCGCGCGGACGATGTCGAGCGCCTCCGCCGGGTCCAGCCCGAGCTTGGCGATGACGTCGGCGTAGCTGCGGGCCGCCGCGACCGCCTCGGCGCGCTGGGCGTCGCCGTCCGCGGCGATGTAGGTGCCCGAGCGGCCGCGGGTCTCGACCACGCCGGCCTGCTCGAGCTCGCGGTAGGCGCGCGCGACGGTGTTCACGGCGACGGAGAGGGTCTCGGCCAGCGCCCGCACGGTCGGCAGTTTGTAGCCGACCGGCAGCTCGCCTTTGGCGGCCGCGTTGGCCACCGCCGCCCGTATCTGCTCATACGGGGGAACCTTCGACGTCGGGTCGATCCGGATCGCGTCCGGCATCCTCGCCCCCACTCCCTGTAACCTGCGGTGCCTACGGCGTGCGCGCGACGCCTGCTCCGATCCTCCCACCGGCAGGCAAGCCGCGCACGCCGTCAGACCGCCGCCGGGCTGAGGGGCAGGCGCTCGATCCCGTGTAGGCGGTGGTCCTCCCGGGCGGTGAGCAACCGCTCGGCCGTCTCGGTGGCGTGGCGGACCTCGGGTGTGGCCAGCCGCTTGCGGCGGTGGATCCGGTCGGTGTAGCCGCGCGGGCCGATCAGCACCCGCTCGCGTGCGTAGGCGGCGCGCATCGCCTCGGTCAGTGCGGTGTCCAGCGCGACACCGCAGCGGTGCAGCTCCTCGACTGCGGCGTCGGAGCGCTGCGCCTCGAAGAGCCGCTCCTCGGCCGCGGCGACCTCGCGGAGCAGCTCCGGCAGGCGCTCGGCCCGGGTCCGGTCCTCGGAGTGGCGCTTGCGCGCGGCGTCGTCGGCCTTCCGCTTCAACAGGGCCATGTTCGCTCCCGTGGTGTGATCGAGTGGGCAGGGGGACGGGCCGAGCTTATCGGCGATCCCACTCTAGAGGTGGGCAAGATCACCTGGCGAGTGCCACTGTTTCCGCGGCACTGCCTTTACATAGTAATCCTAGGATCGGGACGTGAGCCGAAACAACGCCGGCCTCAGCGCCGACCGCATCATCAGCGAAGCCCTGCGGATCATCGACGGCCAGGGCCTGCGCCGGTTGACCATGCGCCGCCTGGGCGACGCTCTGGAAGTGGAGGCCATGGCCGTCTACCACCACTTCCCGCTGGGCAAGGAGCAGCTCTTCGACGCGATCGTCGCCCATATCAGCGACGTCACCCGCGGGCGGGCGGGGGCGGACGGAGAGGAGGACGCAGGCCGCGGCGAGGACGGCGGGGGCGCCGCCGACGACGCGGAGGAGGACCTCGCGCCGGCCGGCGAGCGCCCCTGGGACGAGCGGCTGCGGGACTGGGCGCTGGACTACCGGCGCGCGCTGCTGGACCACGCCCAGGCGCTGCCGCTGTTCATCCACCGCCGCCCCGACACCGAAGCCGCCCTGCGCACTCTGGAACTGCACTACGCCGCCTTCACCGAAGCCGGGCTCAGCGGCGACCGGGTGGTCCAGGCCGCCGCGGCGCTGGACTCCTATGTCACCGGCGCCGTCATCCACGAGGTCCGCGCCGACGGCCTGCCGGCCCGGGAACCGGCGGCGGTCGACGGCCGGTTCCCGCTCGCGGCGGCGCTGGAGGGGGTGCGGCTCGACCCCGAGCGCCGCTTCACCGACGGCCTGAACGCCCTCCTGGGCTCGCTGCGTCCGTAGCGCCCCGGCAACCCGTGCGCGACTGCGGACCGGCCGGGAACCGCCGTCTCCGGACGCTACGCGCCACCGCCGCCGGTGGCCGGGTTCACCGCACGTCTTAAGGTGTGAGGCCCGACTCCTGGGCGACGATCGCCGCCTGCACGCGGCTGCGCAGGTCGAGCTTGGCCAGGACGCGGCTGACGTGGGTCTTGGCGGTCGGCTCGGTGATACCCAGGCGGCGGGCGAGCTGGCGGTTGGAGAGGCCCTCGCCCACGCAGGCGAGCACCTCGCGTTCGCGCGGCGTCAGCTCCGCCAGGGCGGACGCGGCCGGGCGCTCCCACCCGCCCGAGGCGGGGGTGTCCGACCGCGCGGCGGCAGCTCCGGCGGCGGAGGCGCCCGCGAACTCCCGGATGAGCCGGCGCGTGACGGCCGGTGCGATCATGCCCTCTCCGCGCGCGACCACCCGCACCGACTCGATCAGGGCGTCGGCGTCGATGTTCTTCAGCAGGAACCCGGCGGCACCGGCGCGCAGCGCACCGAACACGTACTCGTCGAGGTCGAATGTGGTCAGGATGAGGACGTCGGTGCCCGTGCCGACCAGTTCGCGGGTGGCCGTGATCCCGTCCTTACGGGGCATCCGCACGTCCATCAGGACCAGGTCGCAGCCGGTGCGGCGCGCCGCCGCCACCGCCTCCTCGCCGTCGGCGGCCTCGGCGGCCACCACGACGTCGGATGCGGACTCCAGGATCATCACCAGGCCCGAGCGCACCGCCCACTGGTCCTCGGCCACCACGACACGGATCACCGCGCACCGTTCCCTTCGTCGGCGCGGCCGCCCGCCGCACCCTCCTCGGCCTCCGCGCCGTCCGGGCGCTCCACCGGACCGGCGCCGCCGCCGATCGGCTCCCGCCGGCCGGCCCCGGGCCGCTCCTCGTCGGGCACGAGCGGGATCTCGGCACGCACGCGCCAGACCCGCCCCTCCACCGGTCCGGCGCTGAACCGCCCGCCGAGCAGCTGCACCCGCTCGCGCATCCCGGTCAGCCCCGCGCCCGCGCCGTGTCCGTCGAGCACCCCGGGCTCGCGCGCACCCTTTCCGGCGAGGCCGTTGCTGACCGTCAGCACCAGCAGCTCCCCGTCCCCGCTCGCACCGCTGTGCGCGCCGTGCCCACCCCGGGCCCCGCCGGGGTAGTCCAGGGCGATCTCGACCCGCATCGGGTCGGCGTAGCGCATGGCGTTGGTCAGCGACTCCTGCAGCACCCGATAGGCCACCGAGTCGGCACGCTGCGGCAGCGGGCGGTCGCGGCGGGTCCAGACGACGTCGACCTCCAGCCCGGCCTCCCGGGCGTCGGCCAGCAGCCGGTCGGCGTCGTCCAGCCGGGGGGTGACCGCCTCCAGCTCCGGTGCGTCCTGCGGGCCGCGCAGCACCCCGATCATGGCCCGCATCTCGGTGAGGCCGCGCAGACTGCTGTCGCGGATCACGCCCAGGATGCGGCGGGTCCGCTCGGGGTCGGACTCGCGCATCGACAGCGCCGCGGTCGACTGGACGGCGACGGCGCTGAGGTGGTTGGCGACCACGTCGTGCAGTTCGCGCGCCACCCGGCCGCGCTCCTCGGCGACCGCGTTCCGGCGGTCCAGCTCGGCCATCCGCTCGATCCGGCGCGCCCGCTCGCGTTCCAGGCTGGTGCGCAGGCGGTGCTCCCGCACGCTCAACCCGCTGACCGTCGGGCTGCCGAAGGCCAGCACGTACAGCCCGACAGCCTGCGCGACGGCCAGGGGTCCGCCGTGCAGGGCGCCGTCGGCCACCGCGAACACGAGCAGCGCGAACAGGACGACGCCGCCGGCGCACACCGCGGCCAGTACGCCGTTGGCGAGCCTGCGGCGCCCCCAGACGCACGCCGCGTAGAGAGCCTCCCCGTAGTTGATGACCACGGCGGTGGAGGGTCCGACGGCCGCGTCGGCCGCGAGCACGAGGGTCGCCGCCGCCAGGACCGCCCCGGGAGCCGTGCGCCGGAAGACCACGAGCGTGCAGCTGACGGCCAGAGTGGCCAGCAGCCACCGCGGATCGGGGCCGCCGTCGCGGTGGGTGTAGGCGCCCACGCCCCACAGCACCAGGCCCAGAGCGAGCAGGAACCCGGCCCACAGGGCACTGCCGAGGTAGGCGCGGCCGCCCAGGATCGGGTGGTCGAGCAGCTCGCGGCCCGGCGGTCGTGCTCTCACGTTTCCCATCTCAGCACGCGGCGGGCGCGGATGCGTACATCGAAGGCGGTAGGGCGATCTCCCCGCCGCCGACGATCCGCCGACGCCGGGCGCGCCCGCATCCTGGAGGCCGTTCGGCCCGGACGCCCGCTCGGGCACGGGGCCGGTTCCGTGAGGACGGGGGATGCATGGTCACAGGCGCGATCCTGGCGGTCGAGGCGCTCTTCTGGGTGTTCGTGGCGGGCGGGCTGGCGGCCCGCTACCTGGCGCGCGCCGAGCGGCTGAGCACGGTGCTGCTGCTCCTCGTGCCGGTCCTGGACGCGGTCCTGCTGGCGGTGATCGCCGTCCACCTGAGCCTGGGCGGCACGGCCGACCGGTCCCACGGATTCGGCGCCCTGTACCTGGGCTTCACGGTCGCCTACGGCCACAGCCTCATCCGGTGGGCGGACGTGCGCTTCGCCCACCGCTTCGCCGGAGGGCTGCCTCCCCAGCGCCCGCCCAAGGCCGGCGCGGCGGCGATGCGGCGCGAGGCGGCGGCGTGGCTGCGGTGCGCGGCAGCCTGCGCGATCGGCGCGGGCGTGCTGGCCGCACTGATCCTGTTCGTCGGCGACGCCGAGCGCACAGCGGCGCTGCGGGACTCGTTCGGCGTCGTGCGCGTCGTGCTGACCGGGCACACCCTGATCTCCGTGTGGATCATCGCGGAGGCGGCGACGCGCTCGCGGCGGGAGGACGGGGGCAACCCCGGCGCGGCGGACGACCGGCGCGCCGGGATCCGGCGCTGACACCCGGGAGCACACGCATGCCCCGCGGCGTGCGGGCGCCGGGTGCCCGCACGGCCGCGGCGCGTGCGCTGTGGTCCGCGACTAAGCCGCGGCGGAGCGGTGGCGCAGCTCGGCGCGGCGCGCCCGGTGCTTCTTGGCCTCGACGGGGTCGAGGACCGGAGCCGCCGCCAGGAGCTCGCGGGTGTAGTCGTGCTGGGGCGACTCGTAGACGGCGTCGCTGTCGTTGAGCTCGACGACCTCGCCCTTGCGCATGACCGCGACCCGGTCGCTGACCTGGCGGACCACGGCCAGGTCGTGGGCGACGAAGATGTAGGTCAGGTCGAAGTCGTCCTGGAGCTCGTCCAGCAGGCGCAGCACCTGGTCCTGGGTCGAGACGTCCAGGGCCGAGACCGGCTCGTCGCAGATGACCAGCTTGGGGCGCAGGATGAGAGCGCGGGCGATGGCGATGCGCTGGCGCTGCCCGCCGGAGAACGCGTGGGGGAAGCGGTTGTAGTGCGAGGCCTCCAGTCCGACGCGCTCCAGCAGCTCCTGGACCTTGCGCTGGATCTCCTTGGTGTTGTTCTCGCCCTGCACCCGCAGCCCGGCGCCGATGCTGTCGCCGATGGTCACGCGCGGGTTCAGCGACGAGTAGGGGTTCTGGAAGATCATCTGGATGTCGCGGCGCAGCGGGCGCAGCTTGCGCTCCGCCAGCCGGGTGATGTCGCGGCCCTCGAAGTGGATCTGCCCGGAGGTGGGCGTGAGGAGCCGGGTGACCATCCGCGACAGGGTGCTCTTGCCGGACCCGGACTCGCCGACGATGCCCAGCGTCTCGCCCTGGTACAGGTCGAAGGAGACGTCGTCGACGGCGTAGAAGTCACTGGCCCGCCCCAGCAGGCCGCCCCGGACCTTGAAGCTCATGCGGGCGTTGCGCACCGTTAGCAGCGGCGCGTCCGCGGACTCGCCGCTCTTCTCGGGCTTGGCGGCGGCCCCGGTGCGCTGCGGGGCGGCTCCGCCGTCGGCGGAGCCCACGCGCCGGCGCGCCTCATGGGCCTTCTTCGCCTGCTCACCCAGCCCTTCGGACGCGGGCTGCTCGCGCTCGGCGCGCACCTGTGCGCGGCGCTGGGCGCGGGACATGTCCACCCGCGGCACCGCCGCCAGGAGCGACTTGGTGTAGGGGTGCTCCGGTTCGGCCAGAACGCGGCGCACGTCGCCGCGCTCGACGATGTCGCCGTTCTGCATCACCAGCACTTCGTCGACCGAGCCCGCCACCACCGCGAGGTCGTGGCTGACCAGGATCAGCGACATGCCGAGGTCGCTGCGCAGATCGTCGAGCAGGTCCAGGATCTGGGCCTGGACGGTGACGTCGAGTGCGGTGGTGATCTCGTCGGCCAGCAGCACCGTCGGGTCGCACATGAGGCCCATGGCGATCAGCGCGCGCTGGCGCATGCCGCCGGAGAACTCGTGCGGGTAGGAGTTGATCCGCTTGGCCGCGTTGGGGATGCCCACCCGGTCCAGCGACTCGATCGCGCGCTTGCGGGCGTCGGCGCTGGAGACGCCGGGGCGGTGCACCTTCAGCGCCTCGACGAGCTGGTTGCCGATGGTGTACTGCGGGTGCAGCGACGACATCGGGTCCTGGAAGACCATCGCGATGTCGTTGCCCCGCATGTCGCGCACCACGGTGTCGCTCGCGGCGCCCAGGCTCTTGCCGGTGACGGTGATGTCCCCGGTGACGTCGGCGTTGGTGCCTCGGTGCAGGCCCATCAGGGCCAGGGACGTGGCACTCTTGCCGGACCCGGACTCGCCGACGATGCCGACCGCGCCGCCCTTGGGGACCTCGAAGGAGATCCCGTTGACCGCGGTGATCCGGCCCTCGAGAGTGGGGAACGTGATCCGCAGATCGCTGACGCTGACGACCGGATCGGTCATGGCCGCCTCACCTTCGGTGCGTTTCGCCCTCGCGGGCGTGTTTGCGGTACTCGACATGCTCGCCTCCCCGCCTCAGGCGCCCACGCGCACGCGGGGGTCGACCCAGGCGTAGAGCACGTCGACGATCAGGTTGCAGATGACCACGAAGACCGCGGTGATCATGGTGACGCCCAGCACCACCGGCAGGTCGTTGCCGCGGATCGCGTCGACGGCGAACTTGCCCAGACCGGGCAGGGAGAACGTGCTCTCGGTGAGCACCGCGCCGCCGAGCATCAGCCCGAAGTCCAGGCCGAAGATGGTGATGATGGGGGTCAGCGCGGCGCGCAGGCCGTGCTTGGTGACGACCCTGCGCTCGGCGAGCCCCTTGGCGCGGGCGGTGCGGATGAAGTCCTCGCCCATGGTGTCGAGCATCCCGGCGCGGGTCAGCCGCGCGTACATCGCGGCGTAGAGGAACGCCAGGGTGATCCACGGCAGGACCAGACCGTGCGCCCACGCCAGCGGGTTGTCGGTGAAGTGGGTGAAGCTGCCGCCCGGCGGGAAGATCGGCCAGTAGTAGCTGAACAGCGCCAGGGACACCAGGCCGGTGAAGAAGATCGGCAGCGACACGCCGGCCAGCGCGGTCATCATCGCGGCGCGGTCCAGCACGGAGCCGCGGCGCAGTGCGGAGAGCACGCCGATGGACACGCCCGCGACCACCCAGATGACCGCGGCGCCGATCGCGAGGGAGCCGGTCACCGGCAATCGGTCCATCAGCTGGGGCCAGACCTCGGTGTTGGTCTTGAAGGAGTAGCCGAAGCAGGGGGCGTCGCAGTGGATGACGTCGGCCCCGCTGTCGTACTCCTGGCCCATCACCAGACCGGAGACGAACTCCCAGTACTGCACGGTGATCGGCTCGTCCAGATTCAGCCGCTCCTTGACCGCGGCGATCGCCTCGGGGCTGGGCGACTTGCCGATGTAGCGGGCCGCCAGCCCGTCGGAGTCGATGCCGGCGAGCCGGGGCACCAGGAAGAAGATCGCGAACACGACCATGGTGACCACGAGCAGCAGGACGACGCCCGCGGCCAAGCGGCGGAAAATGTATCGGATCACAGCGGGCGGCCGAAGCCTTCACCTGCCTTGCTACACGAGTGAGGTATGCCGGGGGCGGGGCTGGTTGCCTGCCCGCGCCCGTCTCAGACCGGGGTCGTGCTAGTTCTGCTCCAGCCCCAGCGCGGAGTAGTCGTACATCTTGTACGCCTCGCTGAAGTAGACGTTGCTCAGGCTCTCGGGCCGGTAGAGCAGCGCCTTCTGGTTCAGGTAGGGCAGGAACGTCGCCGACTCCATCGCCAGGGAGTTGACGTCGGCGTAGATCTTCTCGCGGCCCGCTGCCTCCTCGGTGACAGCCGCCTCGTCGAGCAGGTCGTTGACCTCGGGGTCGTCGAGCTCGGAGAGGTTGGAGTTGCCGGCGGGCTTGATGGAGTCGCCGTGCATGATCTGCGACATGAAGCCGTAGCCGGAGGGCCAGTCGGCACCCCAGCCGTAGGCGATGATGCCCAGTTCTTCGCGCTTGACGAACTCAGGGGAGCCCGCCTGCTCGCTGGTGTAAGTGCCGGCCGGGTAGCCCTTCAGGTCGGTCTTGATGCCGTACTTCTGCAGGGACTGCTGCAGGGCCTCGGCGGTCTTCTTCTCCTTGTCGCGGTCGGAGCGGTAGGAGATGTTGGTGGAGAAGCCGTCGGGCATGCCGCACTCTTCGAGGGCCGCTTCGGTCTTCTTCTTGCTGCCCTTGTTGCCCTTGGTGCCGTAGGGGTCGATGTCCTTGTAGCCCGGGATGGAGGGCGGCAGCATGTTGGTGGCGATGTCGCCGGCGATGGAACCGCCCCAGGCGCCCTGCATAGCGGTCTTGTCGGCGGCGTAGAGGATCGCCTCGCGGCAGGACTTCTTGTCGAACGGCTTCACGTTGGGGTTGATCGCGAAGTACAGCAGGAAGCCGGTCTGCGGGTTGTCGGCGTTGGCCTTCAGCTCTTCGCTGCGCAGGATGTCCTGGCGGGCGGAGGCCTCGACGCCGAGTCCGGCGACGTCGACGTGCAGGTCACCGTTGATCAGGCGCTTGTCCCGGTCGTTCTCCTCCTGCTTGAACTGCACCTGGACCTTGTCCGGGCGGTTGCGGGTCAGCGGGTCGCTCTCGGGGTCGTACTCCTCGTTGCGGACGAGGTTGAGCTGCTGGCCGGGCGTCCACTCGCTCTCGAACTTGTAGGGCCCGCTGGAGACGACGTTGGTCTGGTACTGGTCGCCGGTGTCGGCGTCGGCCGGAACCGGAGCCGTCTGCGGCATGGCGGCCAGGTAGTCGAACTCCGCGAACGGCTTCTTGAGGTGGAACTCGACGGTCCGGTCGTCGGGGGTGGTGACGCCCTTGAAGTCGTCGAGGTTCTCGTCCTTGTAGGGGCCCTCGTAGCCGCCGGCGTCCAGCAGCTGGAAGAAGTAGTTCGGGCCCTTGTTCAGCACCTCGGGGGCGAAGTTGCTGCGCGCGATGGCGTACTTCACGTCCTCGGACGTGATCTTGGAGCCGTCCTGGAACTTCAGGCCCTTCTTGAGGGTGTAGGTCCAGGTCAGACCGTCGTCGCTGACCTCACCGAGATCGGTGGCCATGTCCGGGACGGGCTCCTGGCCCTTGTCGCCCGGCTTCTGGGGGTAGGTCACCAGGGTGCGGGCGTAGTAGCGCGTGAAGTCCCAGTTGGCGGCGTAATAGGTGTTGCCGGGGTCCAGCGAGTCGAACTGATCGGAGTGGGCGTACTTGAGGGTGCCGCCCTGCTCCGTGCTCTCGTCGACGACGCTGCTGATGGCGGAGTCGTCGACGGAGATGTCGCTGCCGCCGCTACCGCTTTCGTTGCCGCCTCCGCCTCCGCAGGCGGTCAGGAGCATCGCCACCGATGTGCCGGCGGCGGCGAGGCCCAGCCATTTCTTACTCACTGGCGTTTGCCTTTCTCTACGCGAACAATGGTGCGGGCACCGATCGGGTGCTCGGACACCTGGGGTGATCCTTTGGTGGGGTCAGGACTGGGTGCGGGGGTCGAGCGCGTCGCGCAGACCGTCGCCGAAGAGGTTGAACGCCAGCACCGTCAAGAAGATCGCCAGGCCGGGGGCCAGCATGAAGTTCGGTGCGGAGTCGTAGTAGTCGACCGCTTCGGAGAGCATGCCGCCCCATGTGGCTGTGGGCGGCTCGACGCCGACGCCGAGGAAGGACAGCGCGGCCTCGAAGAGGATGTTGGTGGGGATCAGCAGCGTGGAGTACACCAGGATGGGCGCCACCAGGTTGGGCAGCAGTTCCTTGCGGAGGATGTAGAGGTTGCTCGCCCCGAGGCTGCGCGACGCCTCGACGAACTCGCGTTCGCGCAGGCTCAGGGTCTGGCCGCGGATGATGCGGCCGATGTAGGGCCAGTTGAAGAACCCGATGATGAACACCAGGATCGCGATGCGCAGGGCGTTGTCCTCGAGTCCGAACGCGGCGTCGGGCAGCACGCCGACGAGCGCCATCGCGAACAGCAGCAGCGGGAATGCCAGGAAGATGTCCATCAGGCGACTGATCAGGGAGTCGACCAAGCCGCCGAAGTAGCCGGCGATGATGCCCATGATCGTACCGAGGACCACCGAGACGAGGGTGGCCAGGAAGCCGATGAGCATGGAGATCCGGGCGCCGTAGACGATGCGGCTGAAGATGTCGCGGCCGGTCACCGGCTCGACGCCGAAGAGGTAGTCGCCGCTCATGCCGCCCATGCCGCCCAGGGGCATGCCGAGCGCGGGGTCGATCGTCTCGCGGTTCCACTGGTTCGGCGGGTGGCCGAGCAGGGTCACGATCAGGGGCGCGAACAGCGCGATCAGCGCCATCAGGACGACGAATGCGCCGCCGGTCATGGCGACCTTGTCCTTGCGGAGCCGCATCCAGGCGATCTGGCCCAGGGACCGGCCGCGGTCGCGCACGCCTCCTTGTTGGGCGACCGCGTCGGGATGGGCCTCTTCGGCCCCGCCCGGTACGTCCAAAGGCGCGGTCATAGCACCACTACTCCCCCACTAGTCCCGCTCTGTGCGGCGGCACAGTCTTCTCCGTTCGGACAGCCGGCGATACCCGGCACACCCGTGCGACGGCGCGACGGGTGTGCGCGCACGCCTGGATTCCGCGCTGGCACGAGCCGTGGAGGGTGACTCCATGGCCCGTGTGTGACGGACGTGGCCGCCGAGCCCGCAATCCGTGGACATATGCGCGGTTACAGTCAGCCCGACGCGGCACGGCGATTAATGTACGCCGCAATTCAGCACCGAACGTCCAGAATCCGGCGATGTATCCCAATCGTGACGTGAGCACCACAGATCCGTCACTCGACGCGAACTGACCTTACGCACCGGCGTCAGGACCGAGTGTGCATCACGGCAACCAGCGCATTGAACTCGCACATGCAGGTCGGGGCCCTCGCGGCGGCCTCACGACATGATAAACGTAAAATAAGGACAACCCTCACGCCAGGCGGGTAAATTTACTCCGCCGGCCGTCCGGGGCCGCCGAGCCGAGCGCACGGAAATGGCGGTCAGGGGGTTGTTTCCCGGCCTCGCAGCGGGCTGGGGAGAATGGTGCCAGAGGGGCGTGCGGCGTCGTCGGGATGCGCCCCGCGGACGCCTGGATACCGGCGCGGGAGCGTGTCCGGACACGCCTCCGCGGGCGCTCGCCCGCGCCCAGCGGGTCGGCCGGCCCGGGAGCGGGCGCACCCGGCTTCAGCCGCGGCGCGTTCCGCTCCGCGGCCCTGCGTGCCGCCTCCGCTGCTGCCGCTACTCGATCCCGTGCTTGCGCAGCAGGTCCTCGATGTCGCCGAAGTCGTCGTCGCCGCCCTGCTTGGGCTTAGCCGCCTGCTTGCCCTGGCCTTGCCCCGGGGCGCCGGCGGCGCCCGCGGTCCCGCCGCTCGCGGAGGTGATACCGGCGGCCGGACCGCCGCCCTGCTCGGCCGCGGCGGAACCGGACCCCTTGCGCACGCCCACTCCGCGCGCGCGCATGACGCCCGAGACCACCCACAGCACGACCGCCAGGCCGGCCACGACGACGCCGGCCCACACGATGGGGTTGAAGGCCAAGGAGACGAAGAACCCGACCAGGTCGGCGACGAGCCGCCAGAGGATCGTCATGAGCCCCATGAGGCCTGCGGCCAGCGGCAGCAGCGACCACGCGACGCCGCGCAGCCCGGAGGCGGCGCCGCGGCGCCGCCAGAGCACCCACGAGACGATCAGCCCCACGACGGTGAGTGCGGCTCCCAGCATCGGACCTGCGATGGGCAACTGTTCCGGCATGTTTCCAGTGTCGCATCCGCGTCCAGGGCCGCACATCGGGCGAGTCCCCTAGGGACCCCCGCGGCGCGGGAGAGCGGGGCGTGGAGCGGGCAGGACCGCCCCCGGTGCCGCGGAGGCCGGTGTGTGGCAACGCGCCGCACGGCGAAAGGCCGTCCGTGCAGCAGGAGGTACCGCTACGGCGGTCAGGCCGCTACGAGGGACCCGACCCAGTCCAGGTCCACACCCGCCAGCGACTCCAGCACGTGCAGCCGCCCGCCGGGGGTGAAGGCGACCTGGTCGACCACGGCGACCGTCGCGCAGCCCGCCGCCAGAGCGGAGGCCACGCCCACCTCGGAGTCCTCGAACGCAACGCAGCGCGCCGGTTCGGCGCCCAGCATCCGAGCGGCCGTGAGATAGGGAGCGGGGTCGGGCTTGTTGGCCGCGACCTCGTCGCCGGCGACCGAGACGTCGAAGCTGTCGACCCCGATCGCGCCGATCGCCGAGTCGACCAGCGCCCGCTCCGTGGAGGTGACCAGCGCCGAGGGAACGCCGGACGCCGCGACCCGGGCGACCAGCTCCTTGGCTCCCGGGCGAGGTTCGGCGCCGCCGGCGAGCAGGCGGGCGAACTCCGCCTGCAGCCGGTCGGCGACGTCGTGCGCGCCGGCGCGCGCACCGGCCCGCTCGATCATGTAGCGGGCCACCGGCACGGCGGCTCCCCCGATGCTGCGGCGGTGGTCCTGCGCGGTCCACTCGCCGCCGAGGGAGGCCGCCGTGGCCGACTCGGCCCGCCCCCACAGGTGTTCGCTGTCGATCAGGGTGCCGTCCATGTCGAACAGGACTGCCTGCAGGGGCGCGCCGATAGCGGTCATACGTTGAAGTATTTCGCCTCCGGGTGATGAATGACGATCGCGTCGGTTGCCTGTTCGGGAACGAGCTGGAACTCCTCGGACAACGTGACGCCGACGCGCTCGGGCTCCAGCAGCTTCATCACCTTGGCGCGGTCCTCCAGGTCCGGGCATGCTCCATAGCCCAGGGAGAACCGTGCGCCCCGGTAGCCCAGCTTGAAGAACGAGTCGAGGTCCTCGGGGTCCTCGCCCGCGAAGCCCAGGTCCGAGCGGATGCGCGTGTGCCAGTACTCGGCCAGCGCCTCGGTCAGCTGCACCGAGAGCCCGTGCAGCTCCAGGTAGTCGCGGTAGGCGTTCTTCTCGAACAGCTCCTGGGTCGCCCCGCTGATCGCCGAGCCGACGGTCACGACCTGCAGCGGCAGCACGTCGAGCTCGCCCGACTCCTTGGGCCGGAAGAAGTCCGAGAGGCAGAGGTGGCGGTCGCGGCGCTGGCGCGGGAAGGTGAAGCGGACGCGCTCGCCGCCCTCCTCGTCCAGCACGACCAGGTCGTCGCCCTCGCTGTAGCAGGGGAAGTACCCGTAGACCACCGCGGCCTCCAGCAGGCCGTCGGTCTGGATGCGGTCCAGCCAGGCCCGCATGCGCGGCCGGCCCTCGGTCTCGACCAGCTCCTCGTAGCTGGGGCCGTCGCCCTTCTTGGAGCCCTTCAGGCCCCACTGGCCCATGAACGTCGCCCGCTCGTCCAGGAAGGCGGTGTACTCGGCCAGCGGGATGCCCTTGCTGATCCGGTCGCCCCAGAACGGCGGAGTGGGCAGCGGGTTGTCGGTGGCCACGTCGCTGCGCGCGGGCATGTCCTCGGGCGCGGTGACCTCCAGCTTCGCGCCGCCCTTGACCTTGCGCTGGCGCAGCGCGGGAAGCTCGGCGCCCTCGACGCCGCGCTTGACGGCCATGAAGGCGTCCATCAGGCGCAGGCCCTCGAAGGCGTCGCGCGCGTAGCGCACCTCGCCGTCGAACAGCCCGGCGAGGTCCTCCTCGACGAAGGAGCGGGTGAGCGCCGCGCCGCCCAGCAGCACCGGGTAGCTCTCGGAGATGCCCCGGGAGTTCATCTCCTCCAGGTTCTCCTTCATGATCACCGTGGACTTCACCAGCAGCCCGGACATGCCGATGATGTCGGCCTTCTGCTCCTCGGCGGTCTCCAGGATCGTCGAGACCGGCTGCTTGATGCCCAGGTTCACGACGTCGTAGCCGTTGTTGGAGAGGATGATGTCGACGAGGTTCTTGCCGATGTCGTGCACGTCGCCCTTGACGGTGGCGAGCACGATGCGGCCCTTGCCGTCGTCGTCCGACTTCTCCATGTGCGGTTCGAGGTGGGCCACGGCCGACTTCATCACCTCGGCCGACTTCAGCACGAAGGGCAGCTGCATCTCGCCGGAGCCGAACAGCTCGCCGACGACCTTCATGCCGGCCAGCAGAGTGTCGTTGACGATCTGCAGTGCCGGCCGCTCGGCCAGCGCCTCGTCCAGGTCGGCCTCGATGCCGGCCATCTCGCCGTCGATGATCCGGCGCTCCAGCCGGTCCCACAGCGGCAGCGCGGCCAGCTCCTCGGCGCGCGAGGCCTTCATCGCCTGCGCGTCGACACCCTCGAACAGGTCAAGGTACTTCGACAGCGGGTCGTAGTCGCCCTCGCGCCGGTCGTAGATCATGTCCAGGGCGACCTGGCGCTGCTCGTCGGGGATCCTGTTCATCGGCAGGATCTTCGAGGCGTGCACGATGGCCGAGGTCAGCCCGGCCTCGACGCACTCGTGCAGGAACACCGAGTTCAGCACGATGCGCGCGGCCGGATTGAGGCCGAAGGAGAGGTTCGACAGGCCCAGCGTGGTCTGCACGCCCGGGTAGAGCCGGTTGATCTCCTTGATGGCCTCCAGGGTCTCGATGCCGTCGCGCCGGGTCTCGTCCTGGCCGGTGGCGATGGGGAAGGTCAGCGCGTCGATGATGATGTCCTCGCGCCGCATGCCCCACTCGCCGGTGAGCTCCTCGATGAGGCGGGAGGCCACGCGCACCTTCCACTCGGCGGTGCGGGCCTGGCCCTCCTCGTCGATGGTCAGGCCGACGACGGCCGCGCCGTGCTCCTTGATGACCGGCATCAGCCGCTTCATCCGGGAGTCCGGGCCGTCGCCGTCCTCGTAGTTGACGGAGTTGATCACCGCGCGGCCGCCGAGCATCTCCAGCCCGGCCTCGATCACCGCGGGCTCGGTGGAGTCCAGCATGATCGGCAGTGTGGAGGCCGTGGCCATCCGCGAGGCCAGCTCGCGCATGTCGGCGCTGCCGTCGCGGCCCACGTAGTCGACGTTGAGGTCGAGCATGTGGGCGCCGTCGCGGATCTGGTCGCGCGCGATCTCCACGCAGTCGTCGAAGCGCTCCTCCACCATCGCCTCGCGGAACACCTTCGAACCGTTGGCGTTGGTGCGCTCGCCCACGGCGAGGTAGCTGGTGTCCTGGCGGAAGGGCACGCTCTGGTACAAGGAGGCCGCGGCGGCGGCGTCGGAGGCGTTGCGCTCCTTGACGCCGCGCCCGCCGACACGCTCGACGACCTGGCGCAGGTGCTCGGGCGTGGTGCCGCAGCAGCCGCCCGCGATGGACAGCCCGAACTCGCCGGTGAATGAGTCGTGGGCGTCGGCGAGCTCGCTGGGCTGCAGCGGGTAGACGGCGCCGTCGGCGCCGAGCTCGGGCAGGCCGGCGTTGGGCATGCAGGAGATGGGCACGCGCGAGTGCTGGGAGAGGTAGCGCAGGTGCTCGCTCATCTCGGCCGGGCCGGTGGCGCAGTTGATCCCGATGACGTCGATGTCCAGCGGCTCCAAGGAGGTCAGCGCGGCGCCGATCTCCGAGCCCAGCAGCATGGTGCCGGTGGTTTCGATGGTCACCTGGGCGATGATCGGGATGTCGACGCCCTTGGCCCGCCGTGCCCGTTGCGCGGCGATCACGGCCGCCTTCGTCTGCAGCAGGTCCTGGCAGGTCTCGATGAGGATGGCGTCGGCGCCGCCCTCGATGAGGCCGATGTGGCACTGCTCGTAGTAGTCGCGGATGGTGGCGAAGTCGATGTGTCCGAGGGTGGGCAGCTTCGTCCCGGGCCCGGCCGAGCCGAGGACGTATCGGGGATGGTCGGGGGTGGTGTACTCGTCTGCGACCTCGCGGGCCAGGCGTGCGCCGGCCTCGGCGAGCTCATACGTGCGTTCGGGGATGTCGTATTCTCCGAGCGCGGCGTAGTTGGTGCCGAAGGTGTTGGTCTCGACACAGTCAACGCCGACGTCGTAGAAGGCCGCGTGCGTGGCACGTACCACGTCGGGCCGAGTCACGTTGAGGATCTCGTTGCAGCCTTCGAGCCCGTTGAAGTCGTCGAGTGACAGATCATGGGCCTGAAGCATCGTGCCCATCGCGCCGTCAGCGATGATGACACGTTGAGCGAGGGCATCACGGAAGGAGAGTCGAGAACTCATAATCTTCAACTGTAGTGTCGGCCGTCTTGCGCGGCGGGGCGAGGGGGTGCCCCCTCGCCATTTCTCAGACGAACGAGCAGGTCAGGCGGTGTGCGTTCAGCGCCGGGCACCTGTGCCGTCCGCTGTGGAACAAACGCGCGGCGCCGGTCGGTTATGCCGGTGAAGCCCGGAGCCATAGGGTGGTCGTGGTCCGCTGCGCGGGACGCGCGGCGCCGGGCGGCCGGTTGGCTGTCGCCGCCGCGGACTCTCGTGGTAGGGCTGGACCGCGCGTGGGCTTCACGCGCGGTCGATCCGACGACTGACCCCGGATCCGCCGCACAGGGCGCCCGGGATACGTGAGGAGGCGGTCAGTGGCCGAGCTCGACAGCGCACCCGAGCTCGTCGAGCCTGTCATGGTTGCCGCGTTCGAGGGCTGGAACGACGCCGGAGAAGCCGCGAGCGCGGTCATCGAGCACTTGGCCTCGACCTGGGACGCCGACGAGCTGCTCGCGCTGCAGCCCGACGACTACTACGACTTCCAGGTATCGCGCCCGCGCGCGACCGTCGTCGACGGCGAGCACCGCGGCATCTCCTGGCCGGCCACGCGCGTTTCGGTCGCCCGCCCCAAGGGCGCCCGCAACGACGTGGTGCTGGTCAGCGGTCCCGAACCGAACATGCGCTGGCGCGGATTCGCCGGCGACCTGCTTTCCATCGCCCGCGAGCTGGGAGTGCGCCGGATCGTGCTGGTGGGTGCCCTGCTGGCCGACTCCCCGCACACCCGCCCGGTGCCGGTGACCGGCTCCACATCCCCCAGCGCGCTGCGCGGTTCGCTGCACTTGGAGCCCACCTCTTATGAGGGCCCCACCGGGATCCTGGGTGTGCTGCACGACGCCTTCGACTCCGCCGGGCTGGAGGCGGTGTCGCTGTGGGCCGCCGTGCCGCACTACGTCGCCCAGCCGCCCTGCCCCAAGGGGACCCTCGCGCTGCTGCGCCGCGTCGAGGACGTGCTCGACCTCACCGTGCCGATGGGCGATCTGCCCGAGGAAGCGCGCGCCTGGGAGCGCGGCGTCGACGAGCTCGCCTCCGAGGACGACGACATCGCCGGCTACGTCCGCAGCCTGGAAGAAGCCAAGGACGCCGCCGACCTGCCCGAGGCCACCGGCGAGGCCATCGCCCGCGAGTTCGAGCGCTACCTCAAGCGCCGCGGCCGCGGCTGAGGCCGCAAGCGCCCCGGGCCCGCTCCCTGCCCCGCCTGCTGACGCGGCGGGGAGGGGCCGGGCCCGGGGCGGGCCGCCGGACCTGTTCCCGGACGCCGGTTCCCCGTCCGGAGATCCGCCGACGCTCACTGCGCCGGCGCGCGACCCCTGCCGCCGCGGTTCCGGTGCGCCTCCGGGTTTGCCCGGTGCAGCGGAGGGGCCGCGGTTCGGCTCACCGGCGGTCCGGGGTATGGCCATTCAGGCGGGCGGCCGGGTCAGACGCGGATGGTGCGCCACTCGCCGGTCGCCAGTAGCGTCGCCCAGGCGGCCGCGATCCGTGCCAGGCCGCGGCGGACCTCGTCGACGACGGCGGGCGCCAGCAGCTGCAGCGGGTCCTCCGGTGGCTCCAGCCGCACGGTGACGCGCAGTCCGTCGAGGATCCGCTGCCCGCGCACGAGGGCTTCCTCGTCGAAGGCGGATCCCCCGGCGCGCCGCAGCAGCGCAGTGATGGCGTCGCGCAGCGAGACCGCCTCCTCGAAGTCGGCCAGCGTGATCGGGATGGCCCCTTCGGCCACCAGCCGGTGCTTGCGGAGGAACGCGGCGAGGTCCGCGCGGTCGGCGAGCCCGTCGCCGGTCCCGACGAACGCCTGGATGAGGGATGCCGCGGAAGTCTGCTCTGTGGGGGTGGTCATGGCCACCATCCCACCACGGACGGACACGTGGTCGTGGCCTGCGCGGGCCTCTCGTCCACTTGTGGCCGCACGCCCGGCCAATGCGCACGGGGCCGCGGTCCGCGGACGGGTGATCATCCGGTTCCCCACAGGCTGTTAGAGCCGCACTCCCAGGAGCGTGTCGGCGGTGTCGCGCATCAGGGCGGGGGCGGCAGGGTCGTCCCCGCCTCCGGCCAGGGCGCTGTCGGCCCACTCGTCGAGGGCGGCGAGCGCCGCGGCGGTGTCCAGGTCGTCCGCCAGCGCCGCGCGGACACGCTCCAGGGCAGGCGTCGCGTCCGGTCCGGCCGCCAGGTCGGCGGCCGCGCGCCAGCGGTCCAGGCGCCGCGCGCCCTGCTGCAGCACGTCCTCACTCCACTGCCAGGCGGTGCGGTAGTGGAACGGCAGCATGGCCAGCCGCGCCGCCATCGGGTCCACCCCGCGCTTGCGCAGTTCCGAGGCGAAGACCAGGTTGCCGCGCGACTTCGACATCTTCGCGCCGTCGAGCCCGACCATGCCCACGTGCATGTAGGTCTGGGCGTGCGGACCGGTGCCGGTGGCGCAGCGCGCTTCGGCCGCCCCCATCTCGTGGTGCGGGAAGACGAGGTCGTCGCCGCCACCGTTGATATCGAAGGCGATGCCCAGTTCGTTGAGCGAGATCGCGCTGCACTCGACGTGCCAGCCGGGGCGGCCGCGCCCCAGCGTGGTGTCCCAGGCGGGCTCGCCGGGGCGCTCGGCGCGCCACAGCAGCCAGTCCAGGGGGTCCTTCTTGCCGGGGCGCCGGGGGTCGCCGCCCCGTTCGGGGAACAGCTCCAGCATCCGGTCCCGGTCCATCCCGCCGACCTCGCCGAACTTGGCGGCCTCGGCGACGGAGAAGTAGACGTCGCCTTCGAGCTCGTAGGAGGCGCCCGCGGCGCGGATGCGCTCGACGAAGTCGGCGATCAGCTGCACCGACTCCACGACGCCGACGTAGGCGCGCGGCGGCAGGATTCGCAGCGCCGCCATGTCCTCGCGGAAGACGTCGATCTCGCGTTCGGCGAGTTCGCGCCAGTCCTCGCCGTTGTCCCGGGCTCGCTCCAGCAGGGGGTCGTCGACGTCGGTGACGTTCTGCACATAGTCGACCCGGTGCCCGGCGTCGCGCAGTACCCGCTGCACCAGGTCGAAGGCCAGGTAGGTGAAGGCGTGCCCGAGGTGGGCGGCGTCGTAGGGAGTGATCCCGCAGACGTACATCCGGGCCGTGGGACCGGGATCGAGCCGGCGGAGGGCTCCTGAGACGGTGTCGTGGACACGGAGCGGACCGCCGTTGCCGGGCAGGCGGAGGAGGTCTGGAGCGGGCCAAGAGCGCATAGCTCGAGGATATCGGCCGCTTTGTGCGCGGAATCCCCGGAGCACCGTAGTTTCGGCCACGCTCGGCGCGCCCCGCGTCAGCGACGGCGGTGGGAGCCGGCGATGCAGCCGGCCGCGGCGGCCGCCGCCAGCGCGCACAGCAGGGCGGACGTGTGGTTTCCCGCGCTCCAGTGCAGCAGCCCGGCGGGGAACGCCACTACGTAGAGCAGCCAGTAGCTGGCTCTCTCCAGTACGCCGGCTCTCCGGCGGGCCGGCCCCTGCCCCGGACCCGCGGTGCGCTCGGCCGAGGCGCGCTCCGCCGCGGCAGGCCGTCGCCGGCCGGCGCGGCTCGGCCATGCCTGCCTTGGCGCCATGGTCCCCACCCGCCCCTCGATCGAGACGCTGCGTGCGCCCTTCGGACGGGTCCGCGTCCGACACGGTTCCCGGCAACCGACGGGAAGCCGCGCCGTTCGAGGCGGACGCGCCCGCTCCGGGCCTGGTCACGGGACCGCCATGGCAGCGGCGCGCACAGGGTCCCGGGCCTGGTAGACGCCTGCCTCGGGCACGCGGTTTACCTGCGGGTCAAACGGCGGAGGGTGCGGACCGGTTGGCGTAGCGGCCCTCAACGCACGAGGTACCAGGCCGCCGGGTCGCCGGGACGAGCCGAGAAGGCGTAGCGCAGCGTGCGGCGCCCCAAGGCCGCGAGGGTCACCGAGGACGTCGCCCACGCCCGCCCGCCCTCGAACTCGGAACGGGCGATCAGGGACGCGGGATCGTCCGCGCGGTCGCCGAAGCCGCCGGTGCGGGCGTCTCCGCGCGCGGCCTCGTCCAGCAGCGCGGGCCATCCGCCCCACACCGCCTCGACGGACTCGGCCGCGGCCAGCTCCGGCTCAGGCGGGTCGGGACGGGTGCGCTCGAACACCGGCCGATGGCGGCGGGCGCGCGGCGCCTCGGCGTCGCAGCCGGAGTTGACCAGGACGGTCACTCCGACGGGAACGGGCTCTTCGCGCAGCGCGCCGCCGTCCCACGAGCTCAGCACCGCCCGGTCGGGGTCGGCGACGAGCAGGTGGAAGGGATCGTAGTGGCGGGCATCGCCGGCGTCGAGGTCGAGCTTGCCGCCGGCGGCGGCCGCCAGCGGCAGGCGGCCGCGGCTGTAGCGCGCCGTACCGGGCGGCACCGTCGTGTCGGCGGGGGAAGCGGCGCCCGGCGGGATGCCGTTGAGCAGGGCGGCCACGCCCGGAGATCCGGGGGCGCCGGCGCGGCGCGCCGCCAACCACGTGCCGCCTTCGCGGGCGTCCCGCCCGCCCACGAGGTCGGGGAAGTCCGGCCAGTGCGCGGCAGGGGTCTCCCATGCCCGGTCGAGCATCTCGTCACGCAGTGCCGCCAAGACCAGCGGAGTGGCGGCCTCCGGGTCGAAGCCGACGATCACTGTGCACATACCGCCTCCGCTTCAGCGCGGCCGCCCGTCGCGGGCCTGGGGAACACCGCACACCCCGCCAACGCGCCCGCCATGCGGCGTGTTCCGCGGCGCTGCGGTCGGCGGGACGGTGCGGGCGGGCACGGGTGGCGGAGGGCGATCACGTGGTTCCGGCAGTCGTGTGCCGAGGTCGTCGCGGGGTGGCCAGGGGTGGCCGTGGTCCGGGCATGCGGTGCGGCGCGGCGCATGAAAGCCTCGGCGTATGGCAGAAGTGGACATCAGGGACGTCGTCGTCGACTGCCGTGAGCCGGAGCGGCTGGCGGAATTCTGGTCGCAGGTCCTCGGCAGGCCGATCGCGGCGCGCGTCGGACCGTATGTCTTCCTGGGACGCGGGACGGCGGAAGCCGGTGCGGACGCCGGGGGCGATCCCGGCCCCGGCGCGGGGCCCGGCGTGGTGTTCCAGCGGGTCGACGACGTGGACGCGCGAAAGAACAGGGTGCACCTCGACCTGTCCTGCGCGGACCCCGCTGCCGAACGCCGCCGGATCGAGGAGCTGGGCGGCCGCCGCCTGCCGGAGTACGCCGACGGAGGGTTCCTGGTCATGGCCGATCCCGAGGGAAACGAGTTCTGCCTCGTACCCCGGGGAGCCTTCGACGTCGACGACCAGGGCCGAGCCGACTACCTCGGCGGCGCCTAGCCAGGCGCCTCGCTGCGAGCCGCACACCGGCATCTGCGTCGGCACGGGCGGCCCACCCGCCGGGGCGGCGAGGACGGCGGACGGCCCGGCCCGCGGCCACCGGTACGGGCGCCGCGCCCCTCCCCGGCGCCCCTGCTTACACCGGGGGCCAAGGAACCGCGGGCCAGTCGGGCGAGGGGAAGGGATGCACGCCGTGGTGGCGCAGCAGTTCGACGCGGCGCAGGACCGCGTAGGCCTCCGGCCCGGTGAGGTGGCGGCGAAGCTCCGTGGCCACCGGGCTGTCGGGGTCGCGCAGCCGCCCCTCCAGTGCAGCCAGCCCGGCCACGGCGTCGTCGGCGAGCGGCTCGCCCTGCCACTGCCATAGCACGGTGCGCAGCTTGTACTCCTCGGCGAAGGAGACGCCGTGGTCGCAGCCGTAGAGATGGCCGGTGGGAATCGGCAGCAGATGCCCGATCTTGCGGTCGGAGTTGTTGATGACCGCGTCGAACACCGCCATGCGCCGCAGTCCGGGGTGCAGCGTGTCGCGGGCGAGCTCAACGAGGTCCACCGAGGTGTCGCCGTCGATCCACAGTTGGACCATGCCCTCGCCGAACGGGCCGTCGCGGAAGACGGTCGGCGGTACGACGTCCCAGCCCAGCGCGTCGGAGACGGCGAACGCCGAAAGCTCGCGGCCGGCGAGGGTGCCGTCGGGGAAGTCCCAAAGCGGCCGCTCGCCGGCGACGGGCTTGTAGACGCACCCGGCCTCGGCTCCGCCGGGGGCGGAGACGGTGCAGTACAGCGTGGCGTTGGACGCCTCGGTCAGCCGTCCCACCGGTGTGAGCTCCCCGGTGCTCAGCAGTTCCAAGGCGTCGCCGGTCGACAGCCCTTCGAACGACGCGGTCATGTCCCCGTCCCTAGCGGTCCCGCTTGCTCCGCCTGCCTCGCCTGACTCACATCACCCCGGGCTTGTACCCGTTCTGGCGCGGGCAGATGTGCCCGGCGGGGTCGAGTGGCTGACCGCACAGCGGGCAGTCGGGCCGACCGGCTGCGACGACCTTCATCGCCCTGCCAGCGAAAGCCCGCGCCGCGCCTGCGGTCAGGTGCACGCGCAGGACGTCGCGCCCCTCGGGAGCGTCCTCGGCGAAGACCTCGACCTCCTCGGTGTCCTCGTCGTCGGCCTCCTCAGCCTGCTGGGCCTCGACGATGACCCGCGAGGACTCGGCGTCCCAGGCCAGAGCGAGGGTGCCCACCCGGAAGTCCTCTTCGATGGGCTGCTCCAGAGGCCCGTCGTCCGACTCGGCCGCCTCGGCGGCCTCCAGCGGCTCGCCGAAGCGCTGCCGCACCTCCTCCAGCAGTTCCTCGATGCGCTCGGCCAGCGCCGACACCTGAGCTTTCTCGACGACGGCGCTGGTGACGCGGCCGCTACCGGCGGCCTGCAGGAAAAAGGTGCGCTCCCCCGGCTGCCCGACCGTCCCTGCGATGAAGCGGTCGGGCGGGTCGTACTCGAACACGGACATGCAATGAACCCTAGAGGATCGTGCTCAGCCTCGCGATTCGCCGCCCTCGGTGGACCGGGCGGCCCCGGCGCCGCCGCCCACCGCGGCGTCGCCCGAAGCCTGGTCCGGTGCGGGCGCCAGGCCTTCCACCGAGCCGCCGGTGTCGTTGAGCCGGACGACGAACGGGCGGACGCTGGTGTACCGCACGGCGGTCAGCGAACAGGGGTCGGCCTGCACGCGCTGGAACTGGTCCAGATGCAGGCCGAGCGCATCGGCCGCCACCGCCTTGATGACATCACCGTGGCTGCACACCACGTAGACCGGGGCGGGTTCGACGGCTGTCAGCCGGTCGTTCCAGTCGCGTACGGCGGCCACCGCGCGCGCGGACATCCCGCTCAGGCTCTCGCCGCCGGGGAAGCGGGCCGCGCTGGGGTGCGCCTGGACGGTGCGCCACAGCGGCTCGCTCGCGAGGTCGCCGAGCCTGCGGCCGGTCCAGGTGCCGTAGTCGCACTCGACGAAGCGGTCGTCGGTGGTGACCTCGTGCCCGGCGGCCGCGGCGACCATGCCGGCGGTCTCCTGGCAGCGCTCCAGGGGGCTGGAGACCACCGCGGCCAGGTGGAGCCCGCGCAGCCGCTCGGCGAGGGCGGCGGCCTGCGCGCGGCCGCGGTCGTCGAGGTGCACGCCGGGGCTGCGGCCGGTCAGGGTGCTGCCGGTGGACTCGGTGAGCCCGTGCCGCACCAGCAGCAACGTCGCGACGGGTTCGGGCTTGGGGTCCCCGTTCTCGGTGGAGGGGGACCGCTGCTGCTGCGTCGGGGTGCCCATTGGCGCAACCATATCCGCGCGTCTACGACTCGGGGGCCGTGTCGGCCCGGGGGTCGTAGGGCTGCCCGGTGTAGGGGTCGATGGGCAGGCCGGTCTCCGGATCGATCTCGACGTTCTCTCCGGTGTCCGGGTCGCGGTGCTGGCCGGTCTCGGGGTCTTGGGCCAGCCCGGTCTCGGGGTCGATGGGCCAGTCTGTGACCGGGTCGGTGCTGGCCGAGGGCGAGGACTCGGCGCTGGGCGAGGAGGAGGGCCGGGGGCTCTGCCCGTTCTCCGCGGCCGTGTCGTCCTCGGCCTTGTGCTCGCGGCTCTGCTCACCCTGGGAGGCGGGCGTCTGCGTCTCGTCGCCCACGCTGCCGCCGGTGGGATCCAGCAGTCCGAAACTCACCAGTGCCAGGATGAGCACGCCCAGCGCGCAGCGGTAGTAGACGAAGGGCATGAAGCTGTGCGTGGAGATGAAGCGCATCAGCCAGGCGATGACGGCGTAGCCGATGACGAAGGCCACGACGGTCCCAACGACGGTGGCCGTCCAGCCGGCGTACTCGTTGGAGCCGATGTCGGTGAGCTTGTAGATGCCCGAGGCGAACACCGCCGGCATGGCCAGCAGGAAGGCGTACTCCGCGGCGTCGGCGCGCTTGAAGCCCAGCAGCATTCCGCCCGTGACGGTGGCGCCCGAGCGCGACACGCCCGGGATCAGCGCCAGCGTCTGGAACAGCCCGTAGACCAGGCCGCGGCTCACCGTCAGGTCGACGAGGGTGCGGTGCTTGCGCGTATACCGGTCGGCCAGGCCCAGGAACACGCCGAACACGATCAGGGTCAGGGCGATCAGCCGCAGGTCGCGGAAGAGGCTGTCGATCTGCTCCTCCAGCGCCAGGCCCAGGACGCCGATCGGGATCGTGCCGATGATGACGTACCAGCCCATCCGCGCGTTCATGTCCGATCGCAGCTCGGAGTCGAACAAGGACCGCGACCACGTGGACAGGATCGCCCAGATCCGCTTTCGGAAGTAGATGAGCACGGCGAGCTCGGTGCCGATCTGGCTGACCGCGGTGAAGGCGGCCCCGGGATCGGGCCAGCCGAGGAAGGCGGATACCACCCGCAGGTGGCCGCTGGAGGAGATCGGCAGGAATTCGGTCAGTCCTTGGATGACACCAAGGAAGATGGCCTCGACTATGGACACGGCGGGCTCGGCTCCTGGGTCTTCGGTCGGGTGCGGGGGGCTCCAGTGCCCTGGCGTTCGCGCGTGCGGGGGCGAACCGCCGCGGCCGACCGTGGGAGCGCAAGGCACGGCCGGGCGCCCGCACGCCGGTGCGCGGGAGCAGCGCCTACGTCGGCAGCGCAGCCGAAGGAGCGGCTCCGTGCCGCGTGCGGGGGCAGACCACGGCAGCTTACTGGGATCTCGGGGTGCGTGACATCCTCGCGGAGCCCCGGCGGCGCCGAAGGCGGCGGGGCCGCTCCGGGCCCGCCCGCACCGGCGTGACTTCGGGTGACCTCGGAATCCCCCGGAGCGGCCCAGAGTCGCTGACGGCGGTACGCGGTAATCTCCGCGCCATGGAACAGCGACAGGTGGGCGGATCGGGGCTGTGGGTCTCCCGTACGGCCCTGGGCACGATGACCTGGGGAAAGGACACCCAGGAGGAGGACGCCGCCGATCAGCTCACCGCGTTTGTGGACGCCGGCGGGACGCTGATCGACACCGCCGATATTTACGGCGGCGGCCAGAGCGAACGCATCGTCGGGCGGCTGGTGAGCGGGGTCGTGCGTCGCGACGATGTGATCATCGCCACCAAGTCGGGGCACACACCGCAGGGGTTCCGGCCCTGCGACCTGTCGCGCCGCCACCTGCTCGCGGCTCTGGACGCGTCGCTGCGCCGACTGCGCACCGACCACGTCGACCTGTGGCACCTGCACGTGCACGATCCCGACACCCCGGTCGAGGAGACCCTGTCGGCGCTGGAGGCGGCCCAGCGCGCGGGCAAGGTGCGCTATGCCGCCACCGGCGACTTCTCCGCCTGGCAGTTCGCGACCTACTCCGCCTGGCAGCGCGCAGCCACCCGGTTCGCGGGCGCGCCGATCGTCGCGGCCGGCTGCGAGTACTCCCTGCTCAACCGCGCCCCGGAGCAGGATCTGCTGCCGGCCCTGCGTGCGCACGGCGCGGGCCTGGTCGCCTGGTCGCCGCTGGGCCGCGGAGTGCTCAGCGCCCAGTACCGCAACGGGGTCCCCGGCGACTCCCGGGCGGCCCGCCAGCACATGGCCGGCTACGTCGAGCCGTATCTGGACGAACGCAGCCGGCGCATCGTCGAATCGGTCTGCACGGCCGCCGAAGGGCTGGGCGTCTCGCCGCTGGCTGTGGCCCTGAGCTGGGTCCGCGACCGCGCGGGCGTGTCGGCCGCCGCGGTGGGTCCGCGCACGACCGCCCAGCTGGAGGAGATCCTGTCGATGGAGAGCGTGGAGCTGCCCCGGGAGATCCGCGACGCGCTGGACGACGCGTCGTCGGCACCCGAGCCGGAGTCGTCCCCGCGCTGAGCCCCTGACGGCGCCCCGGGCATCGAGTGGGCGGGATCCGGGGGTGTGGGCGTCGGCGACCGGGAGTCAGCCGGGTCGCTAAGCTCCGAAGGGCAGGGACCACCGTCGGAGAGGACCGTTCACCATGTCCGCCACCCCCGGATCCGAGGCGCCGACGCCGGTGCCGACACCGCAGGGCCCCGCAGGCGGTCCGGGTCCGGCGGCGGATCCCGGCGGGGAGACCGCCGGCCGTGTCCGGGCGGCGCTGGAGCGGATGGGAGCGCCCGCCGCGCTCGCGGATCCCCTGGTGGCGGCGCTGGGTCCCGACGCCGGCGCCGAGGTCTCCGCCGACCCCTGGCGCCTGCTGGCCGTCAGCGGGGTGACCTTGGAGCAGGCCGACTTCTGCGCCCGGCGCGCGCTGGGCGACGAAGCCTCCCCCGACGACCCGCGGCGCGGGCGGGCGCTGGCCGCGCACCTGCTGCGCCGTGCCGCGCGTGAGGGCCATACGGCGCTGGAGGAGCAGCGCCTCGCCGGCGCGCTCCGGTCGGCGGGCGTCCGCTCGGTGGAACCGGCGATGAACGCGGCACTGGACGCGGGCGAGGTCATGCTCTTCGAGATGTTCGACGAGCCCGACGACGACTTCGACGAGGGCGACCCGGGCGAGATGCCCGACCCCGACCGCTGGTACGCCCTCACGCGCCTGGGCTTGGCCGAACAGGATCTGGGCGAGAGCCTGGTCCGCCTCGTCGGCACGAGCGAGCCGATCATGGACTCCGCCACCGCCGCCGAGACCGTCGAGGCCACCGCCGAGCGCCTCGGCGCCCCGGTCGACCCGCGCACCGCCGCGGCGCTGGTGACCGTGGCGCTGCGCGGGGTCTGCGTGCTCGAACACGGCGCGGGCGCCGACACCGCTGTCGCCCACACCATCGCCTGCGCCGCCGCCATCGCCGCCGACAGCGAGGTCGGCATCGCGGTCGCCGCGCCCACCTCCCAGGCCGCCGCCGACCTGAACGCCGCGCTCGCCGGACTCGGCGCCGGTGACAGCGCGACCGCCGTGCCGCTCGCCTCCCTGCTCGAAACCCGCGCCCGGGGTGTGCACGCGCGCGGCTCCGAGCGGCCGATCGAGGCGGGGCTCGTGGTGGTGGCCGGCGCGATGTGGCTGGACGTCGAGCGCGCCGCCGCTCTGGTCGACGCCTGCGCCGACGGCACGCACCTCGTGCTGCTGGCCGACCGCGCCCAGGCGCCCTCTGCGGCGCCCGGCAACGTCGCGGCCGACCTGGCCTCCTCGCGTACCGTGCACGTCGCCGAGCTTCCGGACGACCCGGACTCCGGGCCCATCGCGCGTACGGCGGCAGGCGTGGCGAACGGCGAACTGGACGAGGCCTCGTCTCCGGGGCGCGAGGTGGTGGTCGTCCCTGCCGGCTCCGCCACGGCCGCCGCCCACCGCACCGTGCAGCTCATCACCGACTCGATCCCCCGAGCCCTGGAGATACCGCCCGAGCAGGTGCAGATCGTCACCGCCACCCGGGGCGGAGAGGCGGGGGCCGACGCGCTGAACACAGCGTGCAAGGAGCGCTTCAACCCGGGGCCCGGTACCTACGGCGGTCTGGACGCCGGGGACCGGGTGCTGGTCACCGCCGACGGGCCGGGCTACGCAGCAGGCGACGTCGGCTACCTGCGCGTCGGCACGGACAGCGGCGGCTCCGGCGGGGAATCCGGCGGTACGGGCCGCCCGGTCCCGGCGGTCGAGCTGCCCGGCGGCGCGCTGTGCCCGGTGGCCGATCCCGCGCACCTGCGCCCGGGCTGGGCCGTCACGGTCGCGGCCGCGCACGGCAGCCGGTGGACCGCGGTCGTCGCCGTGTTCCCGCCGGAGACCCGGGCCTCGCGGCCACAGGCCTACACGGCGATGGCGGCGGCACGGCGCCACCTTTCGATCGTGCAGGCCACCGGCCCCGCACTGGCCGAGGCGGTGCGGGACAAGGCGGCGCTGCCGCGCCACACGCGCCTGGCACAGGTACTGCGCGAAGGCTGAGGCCCCGTCCGCTGTATCCCGTCGATCTTGTAGCCATCGTGAAGGAAAACGATTTCCAGTGACGATGGCTACAAGCTGTGTGGGGCCTCCCTCTGGTCGGCGGTACCGGAGGAACAAAACGAGGGTGAACCGGCCCGCTCCAGACCCACTTCAGGGAATGTCACGGAACGATAACGGGATTTCGTGAGTGTCTCGCGATGGAGTGCGTTTGCCCAGGTCAGAGGTGCTAGCTCCGCTGTTTTGGGAATAGATCGGTGGTGCGCCGAGCTCAGACCCGGTCGACGAACCCGCCGTCGACCACCAGGTTGGCGCCCGTGATGAACGACGCCGCCGGGCCGGAGAGGAAGGCGACCGCGCGGGCGACCTCCTCGGGGCGGCCGAGGCGCCCCACGGGGATGCGGTCGCGGATGCTGTTGTAGAAGTCGGGGTCGGAGCCGCGCCGGCGCGCCCAGCCGCCGCCCTCGAACTCGATGGGGCCGGGCGAGACGGTGTTCACGCGGATCCCCTCCGCGGGCAGCCGGTGCCCGAGGGCGGCCGCGTGGTGGTTGAGCGCCGCCTTGACCGCGCCGTAGGCGGTGGGACCGGCGGGCGCGGTGGTGTGCAGCGCCGAGGTGGAGGAGACGAGCACGACCGACCCGCCGCGCTCGGAGGCCGCGAGGTGCGGCCGGGCGTGCTCGGCCAGGTTCACGAAGGGCATGATGTCGGTGGCGAAGCCGCGTTCCCACTGCTCAGAGATCGCCGCGCTGCCGCCGGAGACGTTGGAGACCAGGACGTCGATTCCGCCCAGCTGCGCGGCGGCGGCGTCGACGAACCCGCGCAGCGCCTCGCCGTCGGAGACGTCCAGCGCCCGCTCCACCACCGTGCGTCCGCCCGTGCGCAGCTGGTCGGCGGCGCGCTGCAGCGGCTCGGCCGTGCGGGCGCAGATCGCCAGGTCGGCCCCCTCCTCGGCGAAGGTCTGGGCGATGGCGCGGCCGATCCCGCGGCTGGCGCCCGTGATGACGACCCGGGCGCCGTGCAGTCCGAGATCCATGGTGGCGGTCCCTTCTCGTTCTCTGGCGTGGCTGTTCGGCCGTGCGAACGCGAACGCGAACGCGGGCGCCCCCGCCACTGCTGGAGGGGCGCCCGCGATCCGCGTCGTTCGGCGGGGGAAGTCTACGCGCCGGTGGAGTGGAATCCGCCGTCGACGTGCACGGTCTCGCCGGTTGTGGCGGGGAACCAGTCCGACAGCAGCGCGACCACCGCGCGCGCGGCCGGCTCCGGGTTGTTCGTGTCCCAGCCCAGGGGCGCCCGCGCCGGCCAGGCGTCGGCCAGCTCGGCGAAGCCGGGGATGGAGCGCGCGGCCATGGTGCGCAGCGGCCCGGCCGAGACCAGGTTGACCCGGACGTCGTGCTCGCCCAGGTAGCGGGCGAGGTAGCGGGCCGTGGAGGCGAGCCCGGCCTTGGCTACGCCCATCCAGTCGTAGACCGGGAACGTGACCTCGTTCTCGAAGTCCATGGCCACGATCGACCCGCCGTCCTTCATCAGCGGCAGCACCGCCGTCGACAGCGACTTCAGCGAGAAGGTGGAGGTGTGCATCGCGGTGGCGACGTCCTGCCAGGAGGTGTTGAGGAAGTTGCCGCCGAGCGCCTCCTGGGGGGTGAAGCCGATCGAGTGCACGATGCCGTCGATGCCGTCGACGTGCTCTCGGATGCGGTCGGCGAGGCTGGCGAGGTGCTCGTCGTCGGTCACGTCGAGTTCCAGCACGGGCGGCGCTTCCGGCAGGCGCTGGGCGATCCGCTCGACGAGGGAGAGCCGCCCGTACCCGGTCAGGAGGACGGTGGCGCCCTGCTCCTGGCACATGCGGGCGACGTGGTAGGCGATCGAGCTGTCGGTGATCACCCCGGTGACGAGGATGCGCTTGCCCTCTAGGAGTCCCATTCAAGCCTGCCGTTCTGTTCTCGTGTGGTCGGTGGTACCAGGGGTCGGGGGGCGCGTTCGCGGGGGTGGTGCGGGGGGTGGTGCGGGGCGGGCGCCGCTTTTCGTCAGTGGCCCATGCCCAGGCCGCCGTCGACCGGGATCACGGCTCCGGTGATGTAGGCGGCGTCCTCGCTGGCCAGGAAGCGCACCGTCTTGGCGATCTCCCCGGTCGAGCCGAAGCGCCCCAGCGGGACGTTCTTCTTGATCTCGGCCTGGCGTTCCTCGGGCAGCTCGGCGGTCATGTCGGTCTCGATGAAGCCGGGGGCGACCACGTTGACGGTGATGCCGCGCGAGCCCATCTCGCGGGCCAGGGAGCGGGCGAAGCCGACCAGCCCGGCCTTGGACGCGGCGTAGTTGGTCTGGCCGCCGGAGCCCATCAGGCCCACGACCGAGGAGACCAGCACGATGCGGCCGCTGCGGCGGCGGATCATGCCGCGCGCGGCCCGCTTGGCGACCCGGAAGGCGCCGGTGAGGTTGGTGTCCAGGACCGACGAGAACTCGTCCTCGGTCATCATGGCCAGAAGGTTGTCCTTGGTGATGCCGGCGTTGGCGACCAGCACCTCGACCGGCCCCTGCTCCTCCTCGACGCGCTTGAACGCGGCGTCGACCTGGGCCGTGTCGGTGATGTCGCAGGTGACTCCCAGCAGCCCCTCGGGGGGCTCGCCGGAGCGGTAGGTCACCGCGACCTGGTCCCCGGCCGCGGCGAGCTCGCCGGCGATTCTCCGGCCGATTCCGCGGTTTCCGCCGGTGACCAGTGCCGATCGGGACATTTCGTGCTCCTCTGCGCGCCGAACGGCGCTTCGCGACCATGGACGGAATTGAGAGCAGCGTATCGAGCTACCCGGTGGTAAGTGGAACCGAGGCCCGCGGCGCCCGCCCCCTGCGACGTGCGTATCCGCACACGCACCGCGCGCCACCGCCCTCGGCGGGGGTGCAGCGCGGCGCGTTCCCGGCGTTCCTTTCGGCGTGCGCGCCCGGGCGGCGTGCAGCACCGGCGCCGGCGGGGTACGGGTATGCGGGAGCAGATACGCGCCCGCGCGACCGGACCGCGCCGGAGCCGTCGTCCGCACCGGGAGGCACAACGTGCGCACCGCCATCGTCGCCACACCCGTCGACTTCGGGTTCTACGGCGACTACGGGGACCGGCTGACCGCGCCCGCGGGCGCGGCGTTCCAGCGCCCCGCCTACCCGTTCCGGGGCCGCATCGGCGGCTCCGAGTTCCCCGCCGAGGCGGGTCGCTACCACATCTACGCCTCCTACGCCTGCCCGTGGGCCACCCGCAGCCTGATCGTGCGCAAGCTCAAGGGGCTGGAGAACGCGATCTCGGTGGGCGTCGTCGACCCCGTCCGCGACGGCCGCGGCTGGGCCTTCCGCGAGGGGCCCGGCCACGGCCCCGACACGGTGGGGCACTTCACTCTGCTGCGCGAGGCCTACGAGGCCGCCGAGCCCGGCTACGACGGCCATATCTCGGTGCCGGTGCTGTGGGACACCGCCACCGGGCGGATCGTCAGCAACAACTTCCCCGACATCACCATCGACCTCGACACCCGCTTCAACGCCTGGGCCAAGCACGACGTCGAGCTCTACCCGGCGGACCTGCGCTCCGAGATCGACGCGCTGGACGCCCGCATCTATCCCGCCGTGAACAACGGCGTCTACCGCTGCGGCTTCGCGCCCGACCAGCAGGCCTACGACACGGCCGTGCACGAGCTGTTCGAGGCGCTGGACGAACTGGAGGACCGGCTGGCAACCCGGCGCTTCCTCACCGGCGACCACATCACCGAGGCCGACGTGCGGCTGTGGGTCACCCTCATCCGGTTCGACCCCGTCTACCACACCCACTTCAAGACCAACGTCCGCCGCCTGGCGGACTACCCCAACCTGTGGGGCTACACCCGCGAGCTCTACTCGCTGACGGCCTTCCGGCGCTCCACCGACCTCGACCACATCCGGCGCCACTACTACCTCACCCACGGGGCGCTGAACCCCAGGCGCATCGTCCCCGCCGGACCGGTGCAGGACCTCGACGCCCCGCACGACCGGGCCCGGCTGAGCAGCGGCGGGCCCGGCGCACCGGTGCTCAGGAGCCGTCGAGGTACCTGAGCCCGCCGTCGACCAGGACCGGCACCACGTCACCGATCCGGTCGAAGTCGTCGCCGACCGTCTGGCCCTTGCTGTGGCGGTAGTGGATGCCCTCCAGGATCACCGCGAGCTTGAAGAAGGCCAGGCCCACGTACCAGTCGAGGGACGAGACGTCGCGGCCCGACCGCTCGGCGTAGCGCGCGATGATCTCGTCGGCGTCGGGGTAGCCCTCGGCGGTGTGCGCGTTGCTGACGGTGCTGCTGCCGACCAGGGCGGCGCTGCTGTAGGTGATGATCAGCGCCAGGTCGGTCAGCGGGTCGCCGAGTGTGGACATCTCCCAGTCCAGCACGGCCTTGATCTCGTCGTCGGCGCCCACGAGCAGGTTGTCCAGGCGGTAGTCGCCGTGGACGACCGTCGGCTGGGGCGAGTCCGGAACCTCTGCGCCGAGGCGCTCGTGCAGCTTGTCGATGCCGGGCAGCTCGCGGCTGCGCGAGGCCTCCAGCTGCTTCCGCCAGCGGCGCAGCTGCCGCTCCAGAAACCCTTCGGGCCGTCCGAAGTCGGCCAGGCCGACGCTCGCGGGGTCGACGGAGTGCAGGTCAACCAGGGTGTCGATCATCGACGCGGCGATGGTGCCGGTACGGGAGGCACCGAGCGAGTCGAGCTGCTCGGCGCTGCGGTACGGCATCCCCTCGACGTACTCCATGACGTAGAACGGGGCCCCGATCACCTCGGTGTCCTGGCACAGCAGCACGGTGCGCGGAACCGGGACGGGGGTGTCGTCGAGGGCGGTGACGACGCGGTGCTCACGGCCCATGTCGTGGGCGGTCGGCAGCACATGGCCCAGCGGCGGCCGGCGCACGACCCAGCGGCCCCGGCCGTCGGTGACGCTGTAGGTGAGGTTGGAGCGCCCTCCGGCGATGACCTCGCCGGTGAGCGGACCGGCGAGCATGCCGGGGATCGCCTGCTCCAGGTACTCCCCCAGCCGCTGCAGGTCCAGTCCCGGCGGATTCGTCACACCTGTCTCGCCCATGCGCTCTCCCACGCTCTGCTCGCCCGGCGGCCTGCGCCCGAGCGGGGCCGCCCTCGCACCGGAGGGGGCCGCGCGGCCGCGGCCGCCTGCTCTTTGCCTCGGCCGTGGGACAACATACCATCTGGTCGGTATCCGGACGCTTCCGGTCCAGCCGCGGGACCGGACGGGCCGGGCGCCCGTTCCGGACGGCCGGACGGCTCCGGCGGCCGGAGGAGGCCGCCGGAGTTCCGGTGCCGCGTCTAGTAGGTGACCGCCTCGGCGCCCAGCAGCGACTTCAGGTCGCCGGCGAGCTCCGGGCCCACCCGGACCGGGTAGCCGGGCAGGTCGTAGACCCGCGACTTGACCGGGTGCTCGACCCGGACGGTCAGCGGGGTCTCGCCGCGGTTGGCCTTGAGCACATGCTTGAGCTCGTCGATCAGCTCGGCGGTCAGCCGCTGCTCCTGCACGGTCAGCAGCATGGGCGGCGGCCCCTCGGCGACGTGGCTGATGTCCAGCGGGGCCAGTTCGAACGCCTGGATGGAGTACTCGCCCTCGCGCTCCTTGACCCGGCCTTTGACCGATACGGCGGTGTCCTCGGTCAGCACCTCGGAGTAGAGGGTGTAGGACTCGGCGAAGAACAGCACGTCGATGCTGGCGTCGAGGTCCTCGACGGTGACCTTGGCCCAGGGGTTGCCGGACTGCTTGCTGACCCGGCGCTCAACCGCGGAGATGAGCCCCGCCACCTGCACCTCGGAGCGGTCGCGGCGCTCGCCGTTGTTGATGTCGAGGATGGAGACGTCGCTGGAGCGGGCCAGGATGCGCTCGGCACCGGCGAGCGGGTGGCTGGAGACGTACAGTCCCAGCATCTCGCGCTCGAAGGCGAGCTTGGTCTTGCGGTCCCACTCCTGATCGGTCCAGTTGATGTCGAGCCCGATGGGCGCGGACTCGGCCTCCTCGGCGCCGCCGAACAGGTCGAACTGGCCGTGGGCCTCCTGCTTCTTGGCCGAGATCATCGCGTCGACCGCGTGCTCGTGGTGGTTGAACAGGTCCATCCGTGGCTGGCCGAAGCTGTCGAACGCCCCAGCCTTGACCAGGGACTCCACTACGCGCTTGTTGCACGCGGCCAGCTCGATCTTGGAGACGAAGTCGACGAACGAGGTGAACTCGCCCTTGGCCCTGCGCGTGTTCATGACCGACTCGACCACGTTGGCACCGACGTTGCGCACCGCGCCCATGCCGAAGCGGATGTCGGCGCCGACCGCGGAGAAGCGCAGTCCCGACTCGTTGACGTCGGGCGGCAGCACCTGGATGCCCATCTTGCGGCACTCGGCCAGGTAGACGGCCATCTTGTCCTTGTCGCCGCTGACCGAGGTCAGCAGTGCCGCCATGTAGGAGGCGGGGTGGTTGGCCTTGAGGTAGGCGGTGCGGAAGGACAGGATCGCGTAGCCGGCCGCGTGCGACTTGTTGAAGGCGTAGCCGGAGAAGGGGAGCATGACCTCCCAGAGCGTGTCGATGGCCTTCTGGGAGAACCCGCGCTCCAGCATGCCGGCGTTGAACTTGGTGTACTCCTTCTCCAGGGCCTCCTTCTTCTTCTTGCCCATGGCCCGGCGCATGAGGTCGGCGCCGCCCAGCGAGTAGCCCGCCATCTGCTGGGCGATGGCCATGATCTGCTCCTGGTAGACCAGCACGTGGTAGGTCTCCGACAGGATCGGGTCCAGCGCGTCGTAGAGCTCGGGGTGGATGGAGGTGATCTCCTGGCGCCCGTTCGAGCGGTCGGCGTAGTCATTGTGGGCGTTGGCCGCCATGGGGCCGGGCCGGTACAGGGCGTTGACGGCCACGATGTCGGAGAACTGGGTGGGCTGCATGCGCCGCAGCAGGGCCCGCATGGCCGTGCCGTCGAGCTGGAACACACCCAGGGTGTCGCCGCGTGCCAGCAGTTCGTAGGTCTGCGTGTCGTCGAAGCCGACCTGGGACCAGTCGATGTCGACGCCCTCGTTGGACTTCACGTTCTGGATGGCGTCGTCGATGATCGTGAGGTTGCGCAGGCCCAGGAAGTCCATCTTCAGCAGGCCCATCTCCTCGCACTGAGGGAAGGGGAACCCGGTGATGATGGCGCCGTCGGTGTCGCGCTTGTGCAGCGGCACCACGTCCAGGAGCGGCTCGGCCGAGAGGATGACGCCCGCGGCGTGCACCCCGGTGCCGCGGGTGAGGCCCTCGATACCGCGCGCGGTCTCCATGACCTTCTTGATCTGCGGGTCCTTCTCCATGAGGGTGCGCAGTTCGACGGCCTCGGCGTACCGCTCGGCGGCATCGTCGTCGACCTCGGTCAGCGAGATCTCCTTGCCGCCCACCGGCGGCGGGAACGCCTTGGTGATCTGGTCGCCCAGCGCGTAGGGCAGGCCGTGGATGCGGGTGGAGTCCTTGACGGCGGCCTTGGCCTTGATGGTGCCGAAGGTCAGGATCTGGGCGACGCGCTCCTCGCCGTAGAGCTCGGTGACGTACTCGATCATCTCCCCGCGCCGACGCTCGTCGAAGTCGAGGTCGATGTCGGGCATGGTGACGCGCTCGGGGTTGAGGAAGCGCTCGAACAGCAGTCCGTGTTCGATCGGATCGAGGTCGGTGATGCCGAGCACGTAGGCGATCATCGACCCGGCGGCCGAACCGCGCCCCGGCCCGAGCGCGATGCCGTTCCTGCGGGCGTACTGGCAGATGTCGGAGACCACCAGGAAGTAGGCCGGGAAGCCCATCTCGTTGATGATGCCCAGCTCGCGGTCGATGCGCTCGCGCACCGCCTGGGCGGGGCCGCTGGGGTAGCGGGTGGGGGTGAGCCGGTCGATCTCCTTGCGCAGCCACGACGCCTGGGTCTCGTCCTCGGGGACGTCGAACTTCGGCATCAGGTCGCGCTCGGCGAACACCTCGTCGAAGGCGCCGTCCTCGACGCTCTCGGCGACCAGCAGGGTGTTGCGGCAGCCCTGGGCCCATTCGTCCAGGCTGACCAGGGCGCGCATCTCTTCGGCGGACTTGATGTAGTAGCCGTCGCCGTTGAACCGGAACCGGGCGGGGTCGTCGAGGTTCTTGCCCACCCCCACGGCGAGCAGGGCGTCGTGGTCCTGTGCCTGGTCCTGGGTGACATAGTGGGAGTCGTTGGTCACCAGCGGCGGCAGGTTCAGCTCGCGGCCGACCTTGAGCAGGCCTTCGCGGACCTCGCGCTCGATGCTGATGCCGTGGTCCATCAGCTCCAGAAAGACGCTGTCCTTGCCGAAGATGTCCTGGAGCTTGGCGGCGTAGTCGATCGCCTCCCTCTCCTGGCCCAGGCGCAGGCGGGTCTGCACACCGCCCGAGGGGCAGCCGGTGGAGACCATGATGCCCTCGGAGTGGCGGCTCATGAGCTCCAGGTCCATGCGGGGCTTGCCGTAGTAGCCCTCGATGCTGGCCAGCGACGACATGCGGAACAGGTTGCGCAGGCCGGCGGCGTTGCGCGCCCACATGGTCATGTGCAGGTAGCGGCCGCCGCCGGAGATGTCCTTGCCGCCCTCGGTGTTCTCGTCGGAGTCTCCGCGTCCCCAGCGCACCCGCTTCTTGTGGAACCGCGACTCCGGGGCGACGTAGGCCTCGATACCGATGATCGGCTTGACACCCGAGCCTTTGGACTGCTGCCAGAACTCGTAGGCGCCGAACATGTTGCCGTGGTCGGTCATGGCCACGGCGGGCATCTGGAGCCGGGCCGCCTCGGCGAACAGCGGCTTCAGCTTGGCGGCGCCGTCCAGCATCGAGTACTCGGTGTGGACGTGCAGGTGGACGAAAGGGTCAGCCACGGTCGTTCGAACCTCTTAGCAAAGAACAGGACTGGCGGGAATCGTGTGCCACCTGAGACTAGTCCCGCCGCACGGGCCGCCACCACCGAACACCCGTGCCCGTGGAGACACGCCCGCCCGACCCGTCCGCCCGCGCACCAGCCGCGGCGCGGGTCAGATCGCGGGCGGCCCGTCGCCGGCGCTGACGGTGGCCAGCAGTTCGGGTTCGACCTCAGCGCCGCCGGGAGCGCGCCGCAGCACGGAGACCTCCCCTGTGGACTCCATCACCACCGCGGCGGCCTGGTCGAAGGCGGTCACACCGGCCAGGCGCAGCTTGGAGCACAGGTCGCCGCGGCTCATCCGCGCCCGGGCGAGGTTGTCCTCCACGACTACTCCGTCGCGCATCAGCAGCAGCGGGCCGCTGTCCAGCAGCCTCTCGGCGCCGTAGCGGCGGCGGGCCCAGGCGAGGACGCCCTGCGCCGTGAACAGCACGCCCAGCGCCACCACACCCTCCAGCAGCGACGTCTTGGCGCTGACCGCGGTGGTGGCCACCATCGACCCGAAGGCCACGGTGGCGGCCATGTCGAAGTTGGTCATCTGGGAGAAGGAGCGCAGTCCGGCTATGCGCGAGAACAGGACGAGGGACAGGTAGGCCCCGCACGTGGCCGTGGCCACGATCAGCAGGGACTCCATGGGGGCTCCGAGAGCGCTGAACTGCACTTATTCCTCCTGAGACGTCGACTGCCCCGCCCACTACCCAAAAAGAACTTTGCCGCACTTAATCCACATTTGACCGTTCGACGTCCGGGTGCGCCGTATCCCGGGACGTCGCTTCGGCCGTCTTCGTGGACGGCCGGCGGCCGCGCGCTCAGCGGCCGGCCGGTGCCGGGCGCAGCGCGTCCAGCAGGAGCCGGGCGTAGTACGCGCCGATCTCGCGGGGGCTCAGCGCGCCCTCGGGGTGGTACCAGGTGCTGAGATGGTGCACGCTGCCGAAATAGAAGTCCACGACGATGTCGGCGGGCACGCGGGCGGTGAAGGCTCCGCGGTCCTGGCCCTCGACGATCAGCGAGCGGAACAGCTCGTGGTAGCGGCGGCGCTCGTCGCGCACCTCGCGCTGCTTCTCCGGGCGCAGCTGGTGCAGCGAGCGGAAGGAGATGGTCGCGTCGTCCAGGTTGTCGATGGTGCTGACCACGACGTCGGCGGCAGCGCGTTCGACGCGCTCGGCCACCGGCCCCTCCTGGCGGGCGATCTCGGAGAGCCGCGACATCTGCAGGCGCAGCACGCGGGCGTAGATCTCGGCGAGCAGGTCGTCTTTGGAGTCGAAGTAGTGGTACATCGCCCCCTTGGTGACGTCGGCCGCGTCGACGATCTCCTGCACCGAGGTGCGGTCGAAGCCCTTCTCGGCGAACAGGCGGGTCGCCACGGCCAGCAGCCGCCGCGGTACCGACGACTCGGCGGACTCGGCGGAGGTCACGGCCGGCATCCCCGTGCCCCCGTGGGTGCGAACGGCCACGGCACGCCCTTTCTCCCAGACTGCGAACGTCCTGCGCGCCCGCCGGCCTCCCCTGGGTCGCCGTGCGGAACACCACCACACAATAGACGCACACCGGTCGTACGCGGTTGCCGAGGCCGCTCGCGTCCGGCCGTGCCGCGCGCCGCGGACCGCCGGCGGGCTCAGGCCCACCCGGCGTCGTGGGCGAGGATGGCCGCCTGCACCCGGTTGCCCATGCCGAGCTTGGACAGGATGCTGCTGACGTGGGCCTTGACCGTCGCCTCGCGCATGCCCAGGCTTCGCCCGGACTCGGCGTTGGACATGCCCTGAGCGACGGCGACCAGCACGTCGCGCTCGCGGTCGCTGAGCACCTGGAGCCGCCGGGCGGCCTCGGCGGCGGGGCCGGCGGCCGGGACGGTGAACCGCTCCAGCATCCGCTTGGTGATGCTGGGCGCCAGCATCGCGTTGCCCTCGTCGATGGTGCGCACCGCGCCGATGAGGTCGCGTGGCGGCGTGTCCTTGAGCAGGAAGCCCACTGCGCCGGCGCGCAGCGCGCGGTGCACGTACTCGTCGAGGTCGAATGTGGTCAGCAGGACGACCTTGGGCGGGCGGGGCAGGTCGGCCATCGCCGCCGCAGCGGTCAGCCCGTCGGTGCCGGGCATGCGGATGTCGAGCAGCACGACGTCGGGCTCCTCCCGCGCAGCCAGGTCGAGCGCGGCGCCGCCGTCGCCGGCCTCGCCGACGACTGCGATGTCCTCGGCCGTGTCGAGGATCATTCGCAGCCCCGAGCGCACCAGCTGCTCGTCGTCGACCAGCACGGTGCGGATCATTCCGCCGCCGCCTGCACGCGTCCGCGGTCGGCGCGCGCCGCCGGCAGTACGACGCTGAGGCGCCACCCGCCGTCGGGCAGCGGCCCCGTCCGCAACTCTCCCCCCGCCAGCGCGACGCGTTCGCGCAGCCCGGCGAGCCCGTAGCCGCTGGAGGGCGGCGCCTCGGCGGCCGCGGGAGGCGGCGGGGAGTTCTCCACGGTGATCTCCAGGTTCTCGGGACGGTAGTGCAGGTGCACGCGCACGGCAGCGCCGGGAGCGTGCTTGGCGGCGTTGGTCAGCGCCTCCTGGACGGTGCGGTAGGCGGTGCGCTGAGTCTGGGCCGGCGCCTCCACCGGCGTTCCCTCGGCGCTGCGGTCCACGGTCAGCCCGGCTGCGCGCCATTCTTCGACGAGGCGGTCGATGTCGGCCAGCACCGGTTGGGGCGCGGTCGGGGCACCGCCCGCCTCGGGGTCGTCGCGCAACACGCCCAGGATCTCACGCAGCTCCGACAGCGCGTCCCGCCCCGTGCTGCGGATCAGTGCCGCGCTCTGCGCGGTGCGGTCATCGGGTGCCGAGACCTCCAGCCCGCCGGCGTGCAGCACCATCAGGCTCACCCGGTGGGCGACCACGTCGTGCATCTCGCGGGCGATGCGGGTGCGCTCAGCGGTGATGGCCTGATCGGCGAGCAGGTGCTGCTCGTGCTCCAGCCGCTCGGCGCGCTCGCGCAGGTTGGCGACGAGCGCGCGGCGCGTTCCGAACCACAGGCCCACGGCCAGCGGCAGCCCGTACACCATGATCAGCACGCTGTAGGCCTGGAAGCCGCCCATCGGACCGAGGAACCTGTAGACGGCCAGGAAGCACACCGACAGCCAGAAGGCCCACAGCGCAAGCCTCCGCCGGTCCTCGAACCAGCCCGCATAGGTGAACAGGCCCAGTGCGGCCAGGCTGAAGTCGCCGTAGAGGAGCAGCGCGGCCGTGGCCGCGACGAGCAGAATCGAGGGCCGGGTGCGGCGGAACAGCACGACGGTCGAGACCGCCGCGCACACGGTCAGCGCCCCCCAGACGGCAGGAAGAGCGGCGATGGGAGCCAGGTCGCCGACCAGCGCGACACCGCCCGCCACAGCCATCGCCGCGATGCCGGACAGGCCGTGCGGTTCGGACACCAGCATCAGCCCGGTCCAGGGGAAGACGGCGGCGGCCAGCAGCCAGTCGGCGATGCGGTGCCGACGCGACCACCACCGGTCTCTCAGCGAGGTCGGCGGCGCCGCGGCAGCGCGTGCCGGGGGTGCTGACCGATACTCCGCCATGGGCCGGAGTCTATGCCGCTCCCCACCGGCCGCAGGTCGCCGACCTGCGGCCGGGCACCCTCCCCCGACGAAGGTCGATGCCGGGTCCGGCGGCCGGTCAGCGCGGCCGCGGGGCCGCCGTCCGCCCGGCGGGAGGCCTCCCCGGACCGGCGCCACCCGACGAAAGTCGGTACCGCCAACCACCCGAAGGGTCGAGCGGCGCGCGGAAAGGCGGGCTGCGCACGCCGCCGAATTCGGCCCCGCGGCGGAGGGTTCGCCGCCTGCAGCGGCCGTAGCGTTGCCGGATGCGGCGCCGGGAAACCGAATCCCCGGCGCGCACCCGGCGCCGCACCGGCAAGCAGTGCCGCCGTCCGGTCACCCGGTCCCCGTCCTACCGTCTTCGATTCTGGAGAACCACGTGAGCCAGAGCGCGGCCCCGGCCGCCCCCGCACCCGACACCACCGACACGCGGCCCGTGGTGGCCGCCCGCCACCTGACCAAGGTCTACGGCCGCGCCGATTCGGCCGTGCACGCGCTCGACGGGGTCAGCGTCGACTTCGCCCGCGGCGCGTTCACCGCGATCATGGGACCGTCGGGGTCGGGCAAGTCCACCCTGATGCACTGCCTGGCCGGCCTGGACACCGTCTCCTCGGGAACGGTGCACCTGGGAAGGACCGAGATCACCCGCCTGCGTGACAAGCAGCTGACGCTGCTGCGCCGCGACCGCATCGGGTTCGTCTTCCAGTCGTTCAACCTGCTGCCGATGCTCACCGCCGAGCAGAACATCCTGCTGCCCGGACGCATCGCCAAGCGCAAGCACGACCCCGCCCGGTTCCAGCGCATCGTCGAGGTGGTGGGACTGGGAGACCGGCTCGGCCACCGCCCCTCGGCGCTGTCGGGCGGCCAGCAGCAGCGGGTCGCGGTGGCCCGCGCGCTGCTGGGCGACCCCGAGGTCGTCTACGCCGACGAACCCACCGGCAACCTCGACTCCCGTTCCGGCGCCGAGGTGCTGCGCTTCCTGCGCGACTCCGCGCAGGAGCTCGGCCAGACCGTCATCATGGTCACCCACGACCCGGTGGCCGCCTCCTACGCAGACCGGGTCGTGTTCCTGCGCGACGGGCGCCTGGTCGACGAGGTGTACGGGCCCACCGCCGAGACCGTCCTCGACCGCCTGGTGAAGCTGGAGTCCTGAGCCGCGATGCTGCGCACAACACTCGCCGGCCTGCGCCTGCACAAGGGCCGGCTCGTCACGACCGCACTGGCCGTCGCCCTGGGCGTCATGTTCGTCTCGGGAACCCTGGTCTTCTCCGACACCCTGCGTGAGAGCTTCGCCTCCCAGGTGATGGGCTCGGCGCAGAAGATGGACGCCGTCGTCCTGCCCGAAGACGCGCTGACCGGCACCGTCCCCCGCGAACGACTGGCCGAGGTTCGCGATCTGCCTGAGATCGACCGCGCCTCAGGGGTCACCATGGGCGACGCCCCGCTGCTGGACAAGGAGGGACGCGCGGTCGGCAGCGCGCCCACTCTCGGGGTATCGGTGGGCGGCCTCAGCCGCTACTCGGCCGTCGAGGGCGGACTGCCCGACGGGCCCGGCGAGGCGGCGCTGGCCACTGTCAGCGCCGACGCCACCGGCTACGAGGTGGGCGATACCGCGACCGTGCTGGGACCCGACGGCGAGAAGCGCGAGTTCACCGTCACCGGGCTGATCGACTTCGGGACCGCCGCCGAGGTCTCCTACCGCGGGGCGGTCGCCTTCGCGCCGCAGACCGCCGCCGAGATGACCGGCGCCGACGGCTTCGCCGAGATCGACGCCGTCGCCGCCGAGGGCGTCCCGCCACAGCGGGCCGTCGACGCCGTCGACGCCGTCGCGGGCTCGGGCACCCAGGTGCTGACCGGCCAGGAGCTGGGCGAGCGGCTGGCCGAGCAGGCGGGCGCGGAGGCCGACGTCATGGCCACCGGGCTGCTGCTGTTCGCCCTCGTGTCGGTCTTGGTGGCCGCCATCGTCATCCACAACACCTTCGCCATCCTGGTCGCCCAGCGCCAGCGCGAGATGGCCCTGCTGCGCTGTGTGGGCGCGGTGCGCCGCCAGGTCTTCACCTCGGTGGTGGTCGAGGCGCTGGTCGTGGGCCTGGTGGCCTCCGCCTTGGGCGTGCTGGCGGGAATCGGTCTGGGTGCGGCCGGCTTCAGGCTCGGCGGCGACGCCTTGAACGCCGGCTCCTCCGGCACAGCGGTCGTCGCCCAGCCGGGGGCGGTGCTGATCGGGCTGGCCGTCGGGACGGCGACGACCCTGTTCTCCGCTCTGCTGCCGGCGCGGCGGGCGATGTCCGTACCTCCGCTCACCGCGCTGCGCACCAGCGCCATGGCTACAGGCCTGGACAGGCGCGTCGCCGTCCTTCGGGCCGCGGCGGGCGCGGCGCTGCTGCTCGCCTCGGCCGGGATGGTGTACCTCGCCCGGGGCATAGACGACCCGAACGACGCTCTGTTCATGGTCGCCGGCGCGGGCATGGTGGCCTTCGTCGGCGTCGTGGTCGTCAGCCCGCTGCTGGTGCGCATGGCCGTGGGCGCGGTGTCGCCGCTGATGCGCACGCTGGGTGTCGCCAGTGCGCTGGCGGCCGACAACGCGCGGCGCAACCCCCGGCGCGCGGCGACGGCCACGATCGCCCTGACGGTGGGCGCCACGCTGATCACCGGCTACTCGGTGGTCAACGCCTCGATGATGACCACGATGAACGGCATGCTCGACGAGCAGTTCCCGATGGACTACCGGATCATGGGCCAGTTCACCGAGGAGGACCCGAACATCCCGCGGGATGTCGCCCGCGACCTGCGCGACGCTCCCGAGACCGCCGAGGTGGTCGCCGAGCGCAGCGCGAGCGACGGTCCCGGCCCGGACGCCACGCGGTACACCACCCTCGCAGGCGCCCCGCTGGAGCGGGCGGCCGCCGAGGGCGAGAAGCCGGCGGCCGGCGACCTGGCGGACGTGCGGCCGGGCAGCGTCGCGGTGCCCTCCGACTACGCCGCCGGCCGCGGCGTCGGCGACACCGTGAAGGTGGAGACCGGGAAAGGCGAACGCAGCTTCGAGATCGCGGCCGTCGTCGACTCGACGAACCTGTGGCGCGTGCTGATGACGCCCGAGGACTTCGACGCCGCCTTCCCGGACACGGGAGACGAGGCGATCCGGGTCACCGGTGCCGAGGGCGTCGGCACCAAGGAGCTGCGCGACGCCGTCTACGCCGCGGTGGAGGACCACCCCACGCTCCAGGTCGACTCGCTCGCCCAGAAGCGCAAGCAGTACGAGGACATGCTGGACACGGCGTTCCTGGCGATCGTGGCGATGCTCGGCCTGGCGGTGGTCATCGCGGTGTTCGGCATCGCCAACACGCTGGCGCTGTCGGTGCTGGAGCGCACCCGCGAGTCGGCGCTGCTCCGGGCCATGGGCCTCATGCGCGCGCAGCTGCGGCTGATGCTCGTCTGGGAGGCGGTACTGATGTGCCTGATCGGGGCGCTCGTCGGCATCGGGCTGGGCGTGTTCTTCGGTTGGGCCGCCTCGGCCGCGGTCTTCGAGGACCTGGTGTTCACCGTGCCCGTCGCGCAGATCGCCGGCTTCATCGGGGCGGCCGTCGCGGCCGGGCTGCTGGCCTCGGTGTCGCCCTCGCGCCGCGCCGCGGGCACCTCGATCACCTCCGCCATGGCCGACCAGTAGGGCGGCGCGCGGCCGGAGACGACACACCGGCGGCGTGTCGGCGGGGCGCGAGGAGCGCGCCGTAGTGTGGCGGCGGGCGGACCGGGTCCGCCCGCCGTCCGCGCCGTCCGGGCGCGGCCGGTACGGCGGGAAGGGGTGAGGGCATGGACGCCTCGGAATCCTCGGCTGCGCCGGACGGCGGTGCGGCGTGGGGAACCCCGGCCGCGCGGTGGATGCTGACCGCCACCGTGCTCGCCTCGGGCATGGCGTTCCTGGATTCCACCGTGGTCAACGTGGCGCTGCCCGCCATCGGCGATGAGCTGGACGCCGGGGTGGCCGGGCTGCAGTGGACCGCCAACGGCTACATGGTCACCCTGTCGGCGCTGATCCTGCTCAGCGGCTCGCTCAGTGACAGGTTCGGCCGGGTGCGGCTGTTCTCGGCGGGCGTGGCCTGGTTCGCGCTGGCCTCGGCGCTGTGCTCGCTGGCGCCCACTCTGGAATGGCTGGTCGCCGGCCGGGTGCTGCAAGGGGTGGGCGGGGCGCTGCTGACCCCGGGCAGCCTGGCGATCCTTCAGGCGGGCTTCCGCAAGCGCGACAGGGCGCGGGCCATCGGCGCGTGGTCGGGCCTGACCGGCGTCGCCTCGGCGATCGGCCCGTTCGCGGGCGGCTGGCTGGTCGACCTCGGCTCGTGGCGGCTGATCTTCCTCATCAACCTGCCGCTGGCGGCGGTGGTACTGCTGATCGCCCGCTTCCGGCTTGCCGAGTCGCGCGACCCGCAGGCTCCCGAGCGGTTGGACTACCCGGGTGCGCTGCTGGGCATGGCCGGGCTGGCCGGGCTGACCTACGCACTGATCACGGCGGGCGAGACCGGTCCCGGCGACTGGCGGGTAATCGCGGCCGCGGGAGTCGGCGCGGCGGCACTGGCGTCCTTCGCCGCCGTGGAGCTGCGCAGTCCGCACCCCATGCTGCCGCTGGACATCTTCTCCTCCAGCAGGTTCACGATCACTAACGCGGTGACCGTGCTGATGTACGGCGCGCTCGGCCCGCTGCTGTTCCTGCTGGTCATCTACCTGCAGGAGGTGCTGGGCTACTCCGCTCTGGAAGCGGGTGCGGCGTCGCTGCCGATCACGGTGCTGATGCTGGCTCTGTCGGGGCAGTCCGGCCGCCTCGCCGAGCGCATCGGCCCGCGCTGGCAGCTCGGCCTGGGCCCCGTGGTACTGGCCGCGGGGCTGGTGGTGCTGTCGCGGCTGGAGCCGGGCGCCTCCTACCTCACCGGCGTGCTGCCCGGCGTAGTGCTGGTGGGAGCGGGGCTGTCGGCAGCGGTGGCGCCGCTGACCGCGACTGTGCTGGCCTCGGCTTCCCAGCGCCACGCCGGGCTGGCCTCGGGGGTCAACAACACGCTGGCGCGCACTGCGCAGCTGATCGGCGTGGCCGCGGTGCCGGTGCTCGCCGGCGTGAGCGGCGCCGCTGGGATATCCGGCGGCTTCGGTCCTGCCATGCTGATCATCGCCGGCGCCGCGGCGCTGGCGGGTCTGCTGGCGCTCGCCCTGCTGCGCAGCCGGCCGTCGGTGCCGGCCGCCGAGAGGACCTTCTGCGGCGTGTCGGGCCCTCCGATGGAGGGTTGTCCCGGATCGTCGGCGGGCGCACCCCTTCGCGGAGGCGGCGAGAGGTCCTAGAGTCGGAGTCATGGGAGATGCCGCGGCCGACTACGGCGGCGTGCCGGCCATCGCGTTCGTGGGCGGCGGAGCAGGGGCCGCCCTCGCCGCGATCGCGCTGCTGCGCGCCACCACGTGGCTGCGACTGGGCTATCGCATCCTGCTGATCGACGAGTACGGGCGGTTCGCGCGCGGGCGGCCCTACGACGGTGCGGGCGGGGAGTGCCTGCTGGAGATCCCCGTCAAGCACATGTCAGCCCTGCCCGACCGGCCCTGCCACCTGATGGATTGGGCGCGGGCCGGCCGGACCCCGGCCCGGCTGCGCGACGGCGCGAACGCGGGCGGCACCGCGCTGGCGTCGTCGCCCGTCTGCGGGCCCGAGACACTGCTGCCGCGCCGGGTCTACGGCGACTACCTCGCCGACACCCTCGCGGCCACGGCGGCCTGGGCCTCCCCCTACGCGTCGGTGCACACCCGCGCGGCGCGCGCGGTGGCGGTCGGCGCCGACTCCGGCGGCGCGACGGTGCACCTGGCATCGGGCGAGCGCGTCGCGGCAGCGGCGGCGGTCGTGGCCACGGGCGACCCCGCCGCGACACCGCCGCCCGTGGCCGACGCGGCGGAGGCCGGACTGGCCGCGTGCGCCTGCGGGGCGCTGACCACGGCGGCGGGCGAGGCCGACCGCCTGTTCGCCGTCGGCGCGGTTCGGCGGGGCGAGGCCGACGCGACGGTTCCCCGCATCCGCGAGCAGGCTGAGGCGCTGGCCCAGCGCATCGCCGACACCGTGCTGCGCACCCCGCCGGGCCGCCGCTGAGCCCGGTGGCGGTGAACCGCCGAACGCTTCGCCGGTGCCGCTCGGGGGCGGGCCCGGGTCGGCGGGGCGGGCTCAGCGCTCGCGGTCGCGCCGCTCGGCGGCCTTCAGCCGGAACGGGCGCAGCGCCGACTCCAGCTGCACGGCGAGGTCCATCTTGCTGGCGCCCTCGCGGCGGTCCTCGAAGTGGATGGGGATCTCCACCACCTTCTGGCCGCGGGCGAAGGCGCGGTAGTGCATCTCGACCTGGAAGCTGTAGCCGCTGCTGGAGACGCTCGCCAGGTCGACGGCCTCCAGTGCGTCGCGGCGCCAGATCTTGAACCCGGCGGTGACGTCGCGGATCGGCATGGCCAGGATCGTCTTCACGTAGGAGTTGGCCCACGAGCTCAGCAGCCGCCGGTGGGCCCGCCACTCCTGGGACAGGCTGCCGCCCGCGACATAGCGGCTGCCGATCACCACGCCGGCGCCGGTGGACAGCACGGTGCCCAGCAGCTGGGGAACGTAGCCGGGCGGGTGGCTGAGGTCGGCGTCCATCTGCACCACGAAATCGGCACCGTCGTCCAGCGCCCGGGTCATCCCCGCCACGTAGGCGCGTCCCAGGCCCTCCTTGGCGGTGCGGTGCACCACGCTGACCCGCTCGCGCCCGGGGGTGTTGCAGTCGGCGGCGATCTCATCGGCCACCTTGCCGGTGCCGTCGGGGGAGTCGTCGTCGACCACGACCAGGCGCAGCCCGGGCAGATCCAGGTCGAGCAGCCCCCGCGCCAGTACGGGCAGATTGTCGGCCTCGTTGTAGGTCGGCACGACGACGCTGACCGCAGACCGCGCCCACGGCTCGGGCAGGGTCACCGGGGTCGGCATGGGCGCTCCTATGGGGTCTGCGGTCCTCGGGCTCACCGGGCAGCCTACGGCGCGCCGCCCCTCGGGCACCACCCGAGGAGCCCGCTCCCTATTCTCCCCGGTCGACCTCCAGTACCGCCACGTGCACGAGGGTGCCCATGTCCTCCAGGGTCATCAGCACCTCGGGGTCGGCGTGGTTGTCGGTGATCAGGTGCGCGATGTGCTCCGAGGGCACGGTCTGGACCATGGTGTCGGCGCCGACCTTGGTGTGGTCGGCCAGCACGACGACCTCCTGCGCGCAGGCGACCAGGGCGCGGTCGACGCTGGCCACGGCCGGGTTGGGAGTGCTCAGACCGCGCTCGGCCGTGACGCCGTTGCCGGAGACGAACGCCAACCGGACGCGCAGCCCCGACAGCGCCTGCTCGGCGGCGGTGCCCACGAGGGCCCGTATGGGTCCGCGCATCGTTCCCCCGGTCATCACCACCTCGACTCCCGGCGCCGAGGCGAGTACCTCCGCCACCAGCAGGGAGTTGGTCACCACGGTGAGGTTCTGCCGACCGACCAGCTCGCGGGCCAGCGCCTCGGTGGTGGTGCCCGGGCCCAGCACGACGGCGTCGTCGTCCTCGACGATCCGCGCCGCGGCCGCCGCGATCGCGAGCTTCTCGGGGGCCGCCTGGCCGCTCTTCTGCGTGTAGCTCTGCTCGTAGCCCAGACGCCCCGGCAGCGCGGCGCCGCCCCTGCGGCGGTCGATCAGTCCCTCGGCCTCCAGCGCGCGCACGTCGCGGCGCACGGTGACCTCGGAGGCGCGCACACGCGAGGCGATCTCGCGCAGCGCCATGGCCCCGTTGGCCCGCACCAGCTCCAGGATCCTCTCCCGGCGCTCGGCCGCGAACGCCGGCCTGGTCTCGTCTGCCATGGGAAAACTCCATCTCCGGTGCTGGCTGGGGGGCCGTGCGCTCCGATGATAGAGCCGCCGGGGTCAGCCCATATGCACTCCGTGGGTGCTGAAGGTCTTGTCGATGGTGTCATCGTCAGCGGGGGCGTCGTCCTCAAGCGAGGGACCGCGGACGACGAAGACGGCGACGAAGACGGCGACCAGCAGGCCGAGCACGGCCAGTGTCGCGATACCGAACAGCACCATGACGGACACGGGGGGCCTCCCTGGCGAGCGGGCTGACCGGCGACCCTGCGGCTCGGGCACCGCCCTCGCCAGAGGAGTCACCCCTTGGATGCCCGGTGGCGAAAGGTTTCATGCCCGTCCGGCGCGGCTGGTTGCGCGGCGTGTCGCCCGCGCTCGGACGCCGGTGTGCGCGGGCCGCGGCGAATGGACAGAATGGAGGGGTGACTGCGCTGACGTGCCGGCTGTGGTGGGCCTCCCCCGACGACGCTTCCCCCGCGCTCCTCGACCTGCTCGCCCCCGGCGAGCGCGAGCGCCGCGCCCGCTTCCGCGCCCGCGCCGACCGCGACCGCTATCTGGTGGCCCACGCGCTGGCCCGCCTGGCGCTGGCCCGCGAAGCCGGGTGCGACCCCGCGGAGGTCGCCTTCACGCTGCACTGCCGCGCCTGCGAGCGCCGTCGCGACCCGCGCCCCGAACCGCACGGCAAGCCGCGGCCGGCGGGAGCGGCGGCCGGGCTGGAGATCTCCATCAGCCACTCCGGCGAGCGCGTCCTGCTCGCCCTCGCGCACGGGACGGCTGTGGGCGCCGACGTCGAGCAGGTCTCGGCCGACCGCGACACCGACGGGCTCGTCGACTACTGCCTGGGCCCGGCGGAGCGGGATGCTCTGGACCGGGTGCCCGGCGACCGGCGCACGGAGGGCTTCTTCGGCTACTGGGCGCGCAAGGAGGCCCTGCTCAAGGCCACCGGCGAGGGGCTCTCCGGCGGCCTGGCCGCCGTAGGTGTCAGCGGCCCCTTCGAGCCGGCCGAGGTCCTCGCGTGGGACTCACCCGATGCACCGGGGCACGTCCGGCTCACGGACCTGGACGCCGGCCCCGGCTACCGCGCGGCCCTGGCGGCCCTCACCCCGGCCCCGCTCGCCACAGACACAGGCGACACCGCCGACCTCCTGGGAGCCGTGCGGCCCTGACCGGGCAGGCCGACATTGCCCCGCGGACCCGGTGGGGCGGCCTGCGCACGCAGGCCCGATGCGCTGCCCGGAGATCCGCGGTGCGGCGGCGCCCGCTCCACACCGGGAGTGTCGGCGCCCACCGCAGGACGCGTCGCGGCGGCGTTCCCGTAGTTGCCCTGCCACCGCGTACGCGCCGACCGGGCCTCCGGCGGCTGCGGCTGCGCGACCGGCGACCGGCCGGACACGCCGACGTTCCGCCGCCAAACCTGGCGTGGCCGCTGTATTCGCGTGATCGACGGTCAGCTAGGACTACCTTGACCGGCCACCGAGCGCTTCTGAACCATGTAGGCGTGCGCATCCGTGGCTTTGGCATGGCTCATGCACCCGCCCTCCGCGATCCCCGACCCCGCGGTTCCCGGTGAGCGCGGCCGCCCATCACGGGATCTCCGGCGGCGAGCGAGCGCCGCTCCGCGTCGACACCCTCCACGGGACACCCGTGGCCGATCCCTACCGCTGGCTGGAGGAGCCCGACTCCCCGGCCACCCGCACCTGGCTCGCCGGGCGCGAGCGCGAGTTCGCGGCCGCCGCCGCGACCTGGCCGCTGCGAGCGCCGCTGGCCGAGCGCATCCGCGACCTGGTCTGCGCAGAGCTGTGGACACCTCCGCTGCGGCGCGGCCGACGGATCTTCGCCACCCGGCGCCGCGCCGGGGGCGAGCACCCCGCCGTCGTCGCGTTCGAGGGCGCCGCAGGCGACGGCGGCCCCGACGGCGGTGCGCGCGTGCGCGTCGTCTTCGACCCGCACGCCTTCGACCCCGGCGGCGGCACCACTCTGGACTCCTGGGAGCCCTCGCCCGACGGCGAGCACGTCGCGGTGCAGACCTCCTCCGGCGGCACCGAGCGCGGAGCGCTGCGCGTGCTCTCGGCGGCGACCGGGCTCCGGGTCGAGGATCCGATCGAGGGCGTGCGCTACTCCCACGTCGCCTGGGCGGGCCCTGAGGCCTTCTACTACGTGCGCCGCGACGACGGCGACGGCCGCCGCGGGGTGTGGCTGCACCGGGTGGCGACCGCCGGGGGCGGCCCGGACGTCCTGGTGCGCGCGTGCGGCCCGCGCACGGTTCCCGGCGTGCGGCTGCTGGGCGGGCGCTGGCTGGTGGTCTCCGAGAGCCACGGCACCGGGCACCGCAACGACATATGGATCGCCGACCTCGCCCCGGACGACTCCGGTGCCGACGGCGCGCGGTTCGAGCGCCCCCGGTGGCGCACCGTCCACGCGGGCGAGGAGGCCGAGACCCACCCCGAGCTGGGACCGGACGGCCTGCTGTACCTGCGCACCACGCTGGGCGCCGAGCGGCGCCGCATCTGCGCGGCCGACCCCCGCAGCCCGGGCTCCGCCGACTGGCGCGAGGTGGTCGGCGAGGACCCCGAGGCCACCATTGACGGCTTCACCGCCACTGGCACCCCCGAGTCCCCCGAACTGCTCGTCGCCCGCACCCGGTTGGGCATCAGCGAGCTAACCGCGCACAGCGCCGCCCACGGCGGCCTGCTGCGCCGTGTCGACCTGCCCGGCGAGGGCATGGTCACCCGGTTGGAGCCCGCGGGCGAAGGGCCCGGGGCCGGTGTGCACATGTGCTACGCCGACGTTGCCACCCAGCAGGAGGTCCTGGTGCTCGACCCGGGCGCCGAGCGCCCGCGGCCCTGGCCCCGCGCCTCGCGCCCGCGGCCGCCGACCCCGGTGCGCCGCCGCACGCTGCAGTGCCGATCGGCCGACGGCACGCGCGTCCCGATTACCCTGTTCACCGCCGAGGACCCGCCCGACGCGGGTTCGGGCGCGCCCGAGCCCGGCGAGCCGGGGCCGACGATCCTGCACGCCTACGGCGGGTTCGGACGCCCCCGGCAGTTCGGGTTCAGCGCGACGGTGCTGGCCTGGTTGAGAGCCGGCGGACGCTACGCGGTCGCCCACGTTCGGGGCGGCGGCGACCTCGGGCGGCAGTGGCATCTGCGCGGCGCCCGCCGCGGCAAGCCCCGCGCGGTCGACGACCTCGTCGCCGCGGCCGACGCCCTGGCCGGCCAGGGCGTCTGCACCCGCGGCCACCTGTGCCTGTCGGGCGGCTCGGCCGGCGGACTGCTGGTCCTCGCTGCGGCCGCCCGGCGCCCCAACGTGTGCGGCGCCGTCATCGCCTCGGCTCCCCTGGCCGACATGGCGCGGTTCGAGCGGCTGGGGCTGGGACCGATGTGGATCCGCGAGTTCGGTACAGCGGCCGACCCGCAGGACTTCGCCGCGCTCATGTCCTACTCCCCCTATCACCGCGTCCTGGCCGACGGCGCCGCGGACCGCCCGGCGGTGCTGCTCACCGGGTTCCACGGCGACACCCGGACCGACGCAGCGCATCCGCGCAAGATGTGCGCCGCGCTTCTGCACCACGGCCAGGCCGAGCGCCCCGCGCTGCTGCGCTACGAGCACGACGTCGGCCACGGCCCGCGTGCGGTCACCAAGGCCATCGAGTTGGCCGCCGACGCGCATGCGTTCGCCGCCGCCGAGACCGGCCTCGCTCCGCCGCCCGCAGAGGAAGCACCATCGGGCGGCGGGTCCCCGCACCGCCGGGAGGGGACATGAGTTTTCCAGACACGCGGTCGCCGCAGGCGGCCGCGCCCCCGCGCAGCGCAGCGCGGGGGCGGCGCGCCTCCCCCGATACGGGGGCTGGCGGTGTGCCGCCCCGCGCCCGAGGGCGCGGCCGGGGCGTCCCGGCCGGTGGGCGGGCACCGGATACCCAACGCCAACACGGAACAGGAGACGCCATGGACGCCTACGAGATCGACATCGAGGTCGAGGAGCTGACCGAGGTCACGTCGCGCGACATCACCGCCGGCGGAGACAACGACGGCACCGACTCCAGCTCCGACTTCATCTGACCGACGCCGCCGGCGTAGCCCATCCGCCGTCGGCAGGGCCGCCGGAGCGCGTCTTCCGCCTCCGGCGGCCCGCCGCGATCCGCAGCAGTGGAGGCCCCCGACGTGACCGACCGACTGTTCACCGAGACCCTGTGCGCCGCCGTGGGCGAGGACCTGCTCTCCGCGCGGCTGTCCGAGGACGTCGTCTTCGCCGACCTCGGCGCCGAGACCGTGCGCCCGCTGCTGGACTTCGACGCCCTCAACGGCATCCTGGCGCGCTGCGCGCTGGAGCCCCCGCGCCTGCGCCTGCACCGCAAGGGCGCGCCGGTGCCCGCGTCGCGCTATACCGACACCGCCCGCACCTCGGGCGCCGAGCGCACGGTGATCCGCCCGGACGGCCTCTACCGCGAGCTGCGCGACGGCGCGAGCCTGGTGCTGGACGCCGTCGACCGGTTGCACCGGCCCATCCGCGAGGCCACCGACGACCTGATGCGCCTGGTACGCGAGCGCGCGCAGGTGAACCTCTATCTGATCTGGGGCGACTCCCACGGCTTCGACACCCACTGGGACGACCACGACACCTTCGTCGTCCAGGTCGAAGGAACGAAGTCCTGGCAGGTGCACGGACCCGGGAGCCGTCGGCACCCGATGAAGGTCGACTCCGACCACGGCCACAGCGCTCCGGAGGCCACCGTGTGGGAGGGCGTCCTCTCACCCGGCCACGTGCTGCACGTACCGCGCGGGTGGTGGCACACGGTCAAGGGCACCGGGGACGTCAGCATGCACCTGACGTTCGGGTTCACGCGGGCGACGGGGATCGACTGGGCGCGCTCACTGCTGCAGCACCTTTACGACGTAGATTTCTTCCGTGCCGACCTGCCGCGCTTCGGCTCGGCCGAGGACCGCCGCAAGCACCAGCACGAGCTGATCCGCCGGATCGCCGACGCCGCCGAGGAACACGACCTCGACGGCTTCCTGGCCGAGCACGACGCCCGCTTCCCGCGGCGCCAGTCCTTCGCGCTGCCGTGGGCGGTCGACGGCGCGGCGCCCCAGGCCGAAACGCGGGTGGAGTTCGTGCCGATCCTGCCCCCGCCCCTGAAGCGCGAGGGCGAGCAGGTGGCGGTCACGGTCTCGGGCAAGCGCTACCGCCTCCCGGCGGCGGCCGAACCGGTACTGGACGCCCTCGCCCGCCGACCGCACACGACGGTCGCCGAGCTGGCCGAGGACTCCGGCACCCCGATGGAGGACACGGCCGCGATCCTGCGCGCGCTGGTGCGCCACCACCTGGTCCTGCTGCGCTGATCCGCCCGGCCCGCCCGGCGGGGGCGAGGGCGGCGGGCGTTGCGAACCCGTTCGACCGCGAGCGCGATGATCAGGTGCAGCGAGGCCGGGCCCCGCCCCTCACGGATCTCCGCGCGCCCCGGACCGTGTCCGACCGCTCGCGTAGGCTTCCACACCGTCCAACAGGCGGTGCAGGCCGAAGGCGATGTCGGTGCCCATCTCGTCGACCAGCCCCCAGTCGGCGCCGTGGGCGCTGCGCCGCCCCGGGGGTCCCGGGTCGAAGACGCCTTCCGCGGCCAGAGCGGCGATGTTGGGGTAGCGCTTCGGGACGGCGAAGCGGCGCAGGACGGAGGCGTAGGCCGCGCCCGCCGCGTCGTCGCTGACCCCGCCGGCCCGCCGGGCGCCCTCGACCTGCACGGCGATGCGGGCGATCTCGCGCACGGCGCCGTCGATGAACAGGACCACGGCGACCCGCTCGTAGCCGGGCAGGCCCGCCACGGTCAGCGTCTCCAGGTATGCCTCGAACCAGGACAGCTGGTTGGGCCCCACCGGCGGACCGGAGATCTCCACCCCCAGCAGCCAGGGACGGTTCCTGTAGACCTCGACCAGCGCGCGCGAGACTGCCTCCAACCGCGCCCGCCATTCGGCCGCCTCGGGCTCGGGGGCCTCGCCCAGCGCGTCGTCGGCCATCAGCTCGACGAGCTGCTCCTTGCTCGACACGTAGCGGTACAGCGACATCGTGGTGTAGCCCAGCTCGGCGGCCACGCGCTGCATCGACACCGCACCGAGCCCTTCGGCGTCGGCCAGCCCCACCGCCGCGGCCACGATCGCGTCCAGGCTCAGCCCCGGCCGCGGCCCCCGGCGGGGCCGGTCGGCCACCCGCCACAACAGCTCCAGCCGCCGCTCGCCCTCCAGGCTCCCGTCGGCCCGCTCGCCGCCGCTTGTCGCCATCGCTATGACCACCGTCCGCTCGCGTGGCCCCCATCCTAGAACCGCGGCCTCCCCTCGCTCTCCGCCCCGCTCCCGCGCGAGCCGAGGCTCGCGGCCTGCGGCACCCGAACCCGCATCGACCGCTTGACAAACGGGGGAGCCCACCGACGCACCTCGGGGCCGCTGAGGTCCGCCCCGTCCGGCACGCCGCACCGGCACCCTCCTCCTCCGCCCTTGCCGGAGCCAGTCGCGCCGTGACACTGTGTATGCCATACACTAATAAGTGTGCGACATACACAGAGAGAAGACTCCGGATGGACGAGCCCGTGATCACCGCCGCCGGCCTGCGCAAGCGCTACGGCTCCGCGCAGGCCCTGGACGGCTTCGACCTCGCGGTCGCGCGCGGGAGCGTGCTGGCCCTACTGGGCCCCAACGGGGCAGGAAAGACCACTGCCGTGGAGATCCTCGCGACGCTGCGGCGGCCCGATGCGGGGAGCGCCCGCGTCGCCGGGTTCGACGTCGCCCGCGAGCCCGACCGCGTCCGCGAGCGCATCGGGCTGACCGGCCAGCACGCCGCCGTCGACGAGCTGCTGACCGGCCGGGCCAACCTGGTGATGTTCGGACGGCTCAACGGGCTCGGCGCCGCCGCCGCGCGCCGCCGGGCCGACGAGCTACTGGAGCGCTTCGGGCTCACCGGCGCCGCCCGCCGCCGGGCACGCGGCTACTCCGGCGGGATGCGGCGGCGGCTCGACCTCGCCGCGAGCCTCACCCGCGACCCCGAGGTGCTCTTCCTGGACGAGCCCACCACCGGGCTGGACCCGCGCAGCCGCAACGCGGTGTGGGACTCGGTGCGCGAGCTGGTGGGCGCGGGCACCACGGTGCTGCTGACCACCCAGTATCTGGAGGAGGCCGACCGGCTCGCCGACCGCGTCGCGGTCATCGACTCCGGCGCGGTGATCGCCGAGGGCACCGCCGCGCAGCTCAAGTCCCGCGTCGGCGGCGACCACGTGGACGTCGTGACCGCCGAGGCCGCCGACCTGCCCGCCGTCGCCGGCGCGGCCGCGCGCGCCGGCGGAGGAGAACCGCAGGTGCACACCGAGGACCTGCGCGTCAGCGTCGCGGTGGCGGGCTCCGCGCGGATCGCGCTGCTTACCGGCATCGTGCGGGAGCTGGACGCCGCCGGGCTCGCCGTCGAGGACATCGGGCTGCGCCGCCCCACACTGGACGACGTCTTCCTCGGGCTGACGGGCCGGCCCGGCGCCCCGGGCGCGCTCGCGGTACCCGGCGCCCCTGCCGCATCCGCGCACGCGGCCGGCGAGGAGGTGTCGGCATGACCGCCGCACCGCATGGAGGCCACCGAGACGCCGCGACGCCGGCGGCATCCGCCCCTCCCGCCGGCGGAGGACTGCGCCGAGCGCTCGACCACGGCTGGGTCATGACCGTGCGCAACCTCCAGCACGATGTGCGCGCTCCCGCCGAGGTGCTACTGAGCCTGTGCGTCCCGCTGATGATGGTGCTGGTGTTCGGCTACGTGTTCGGGGCGGGCATGGCCCATCCCGGCACCGGCGGACCCGAGGGCTTCCGCACCTTCCTGATGCCGGGCATCTTCGTGATGGCGATGCTGTACTCGGTTTCGGCCACCGCCACCGGAGTCGCCCAGGACGCCGACAAGGCGGTGATCGGCCGCTTCCGCTCCATGCCCATGGCATCCTCGGCACTGCTGACCGGCCGCGCGGCCGCCGACATGCTGCGGGCGCTGCTGGAGACCGGCGTGCTGGTGGGCTGCGGCCTGCTGATCGGCTGGAACTGGCTGGGCACCGCGGGCGAGGCCCTGCAGGCGGTCGGGCTGCTGCTGCTCTTCCGCTTCGCGATGACCTGGGTGGGCATCTACCTGGGGTTGGCGGTACGGGACCCCAGCCTCGTCGGGCTCGTCGTCTACCCGCTGGCATTCCCGCTGGGTGTTCTTTCGACGACGTTCACACCGCCGCAGCTGATGCCTGCGCCGTTGGCGGTGGTCGCCGAGTGGAACCCGGTGTCCTCGGTGGTCAACGCAGCGCGCGAGCTGTTCGGGAATCCGGGGGTGGGCGGCGGCAGCTGGGTGGCGCAGCACGCGCTGCCGATGGCCGTGCTCTGGCCGCTGGCGATCCTGGCGGTGTGCGTGCCGCCGGCCGTGGCCCGCTTCCGCCGACTGAGCCGCTGAGGCCGCCCTCGCGGCGGCGCCGAGCCGCCGCGAAGGCCGCCGCTCGCCGGCGTGCTCCCCCGGTCCCGCAGACTGCACCGGCACTCCTGTGCGGGACTGCGCTTGCCACAACCGTTCCACCGCGCAAGCCCCGCCGGGCGGGCGCTCAGGCCCGTCCGGCACTGCCGACCCACTGAGCAGGGGGTACCGCCCTGGGGACGGCCGTTGCTGCACCCTTCCCTATTAGGGTAGCCTCATCTAAAGGCCGGTGATCGACTTCGTCGTCTCAACCCGGCGGCATTCGTGCGACGCGTCCAGGCGCCGAAGCCGCACGTCCCGACGCGGTGCAGGAAGGTGGGCTGAGGCCGCATGGCCGTAGAGCAGGCTCCGCTGCGAGCGGTGATCGATGCCTGTCGGCCGCTGAAGTTTGCACCGCTGCCCGACGTGCGGACCACCACGGTGCAGTCCATGCGCGAGCACCCGGCCACCGAGCACTGGTACCGCACGGACCTGATGGTCGCCGAGGGCGCAGTGGGCGCTCTGTTCCACCAGCTCACCGCCCAGCACGGGCCCGGACACAAGCTCCCGGCCGCCACCCACTTCATGCGGTCGCTGCTGCGCGAGCCCATCTTCCTCGTCTCGGCGGGCATCTACCTCACCGGCCGGGCCGCCCTGCTGGACGAGCGCCACCTGTGGTTCCCGTGGCTGTCCACCTCGGCGTTCGGCGCTCCCACCATCACCAGCGCCCGCATGGCCGTGCTTCCGGACGACCCAGCCGCCGGCCACCCCGACGCGGTGGTCGTGCCCGACGAGGCCGCCCTCAACGCCATCGCAGCCCGCCACCTGGTGCGCACCTTCTCTCCGATCATCGACGCGCTGCACGCCCACACGCGCGTGGGGCTGCGCACGCTGTGGGGATGGGTCCTCGACACCCAGCACTTCTACATGCTCAACCCGGCCCGGTTCCTGGGCCGCGACGCCGAGGCCGCCTGGCGGCGCGCCGGGGAACTCGGCGACGCGCTGATCGAGGCCGGGGCGGTCACGCGGGCGCGCCCGCGGCTGTTCCCCTTCTATGAGGACCACCCGCGCGGCACCTGGGCGGTGCGGGGCACCTGCTGCTTCGACTACAAGGGCGACCCCGAGCACGGCTTCTGCACCACCTGCCCGCTGAAGTGCGACGACGACCGCCGCACCGAGCTGCAGGAGTGGATCCGAAACCCCGCGCTGGCGCCGTAGCAGTCGGCGCCGGCAGGTCCGTCCGCCACAGGCGGACGCGCACCCCGTGTCCGCCTGCGCCGCTTCGCCCGTTCGCAGGACAGGGTGCGCCGCTCAGCGCAGAAGGGTGCGCTCGGCGGTGGCGACCAGGGTGTCGGCGACCTCCTCGGCCGAGCGCGATCGCCCTGTGAGGAGCAGGTCGACCCCGTCGAACGAGGTGAGGAGCCAGAGCAGGTCGGACGCGCGCTGGGCGGACACGTCCGCGCGCAGCGCCCCCTGCTCTGCCAGGCGGTCGGCGAGCTCGGACATCCCGCTCAGGCGCCCCCGTTCCATGCGTTCGACCGCACCGCCGACCGCGGCGGCGTCCAGCCGCGCCATCGACGACAGGGCCCGCAGCAGATCGCGCTGGCCGACGTAGATGCCGACGACTCCCCGGATCGCCCCGCGCAGCCCTTGACGCGCGTCCGGGTGCTCGGCGTCCCTGAGCATGCCCTCGAACCCGCCGCGGTGCAGCAGGTCGGCCCCCAGCGCGTCGAATAGCCCGGCCCGCGATCCGAAGACCTGGTACACGGTGGGCCGCGCGACACGAGCGAGCCCGGCGACGCGCTCGATACTGACCGCCTCCGCCGGCCTCTCCTCCAGACAGCTGATCACGGCGTCGAGGATGCGGCGCCGGGTCCGCTCGGCCGATTCGGCGCGCAGCCGCTGCTCGTACTTGCGGGTCGCCATGCGGTACACCCTAGCATTTCGATTGACAGTTCGTATTTCGAAATACAGACTGTCGTTCGAATTAAGTCGCCGGCGGCCCTCTCTGTGGAGAGACCGCCCTGACCGGAACGGGGCCGCCTCATGCGGATCATGTTCACCTGCGAACTCAGGCCCGAGGCCGTAGACGAGAACCTGGCGCTGCTGCAGGACGTCTATGCCGAACTGGAGTCGGTGCGTCCGCCCGGCCTGCGCTACGAGACCCTTCAGGCCGACGACGGAGTCACCTTCGTGGCCTTGGTGGAGCTCGACCATGGCCCCGAGGCGCTGCAGGGCCTCGAAGCGTTCCAGCGCTACCGCTCCACCCTGGAGGAACGGTGCGTGCGCCCGCCCGCCATGACGGTGGTGCGCGAGGTGGGCGCTTACCCGGCGCCGTGAGCACCCGCGCGGCGCCGGGCCCGGGGTCTGCGGGAACGCCGTGCCGCGGGTCGCAAGGCGCCGCCGCTCCCGCCGCACACCTTCGCTAGACGCGCTGCAGCGGGCGGCGCGGGCCATGGGGCGGGCGCACCCCGATCGGGTCGCCCGGCCGCACCTCGCCGGCCGCGCGCACGACGCCCATCACGCCGGCTTTGAGCACGACCGCGCCGTCGTCGTCGCGGCCGACGACGGCCTCGAGCACTCCCCGCCGGAAGTCGTCGATCTGCCTGCAGGGGTTGCGCAGCCCGGTCACCTCGACGACCGCGTCCGGGCCGAGCGACAGCAGGGCGGCGGCGGGCAGCGAGAGCAGGTCCAGCCCGCGGGTGGTGACGTTCTCCCCCAGGTCGCCGGGGTGCACATCGAAGCCGGACGCCCGCAGCTCGTCGTGCAGCTCGGCCGGGATCAGGTGGACCTGGCGCAGGTTCGGCTGCGAGGGATCGCGCGCCACCCGCGACCGGTGGCGGACCGTCGCGCCCATGTGCGCGTCGCCCTCGACGCCGAGCCCCTCCAGCAGGCGGACGGACTCCGCCCCGGGCTTGCTGAACGTGTGCTCCGCGCTGCGTCCCACCGCCGCCACGTGCGCCGCCATCGCCGCCCTCCCGCCGCCGGTCTACCGGTCCCGGACGGCATGGTACGCCGGCGGGCGCCCGCGGAGCCGAGCGGGCCCCCGGGCTGCGGGAGGCGGGGCACGAGGACGGCCGCGGGGAAGGCGGCGCTGCTCGGGCCTCGCCGACCGGCCCCGTGCCGCCCTCCGCACGCAGCGGAGCTCAACTCTTGCGCCAAGCGTTGCGCCTTGCGATACTTAGCCTGATGGCAAAGTATTCGGAGCAGCTCGACGGGGTGTTCGTCGCCCTCGCCCACCCGACCCGGCGCGGGATCGTCCGACACCTGGGCCGCGGCCCCAGGAGCGTCGGCGACCTCGCCGTCAGGTTCCCGATGACTCTCCCCTCTTTCATGAAGCACGTGCGGACGCTCGAGTCGAACGGGCTCATCAGCACGGTCAAGGCCGGTCGCGTGCGCACCTGCGTGCTCAATCACGAACGGCTCTCCCTTGTCGACGACTGGCTCGCGGAGCAGCGCCGGAGCTGGGAGGAGCGCACCGACCGCCTGGAGCGGTTCGTCACAGACCCCGAGGAGGACGCCCGATGAACCCCGAACTCGACCTCGCCCTGGAGCGGATCATCCGCGCCCCGCGAGCCAGGGTGTGGAGTGCCTGGACCGACCCCTCCCGGCTTGAGCAGTGGTGGGTCCCGGCTCCGTCCCGCTGCAGGGTGGACCGCCTGGACCCGCGCCCCGGCGGGGCGTTCGTGACGCGTCTGAGCGAGGACGGCGCCGCGTTCGTCCCGCACCTGGACGCATGCTTCCTGGCCGTCGACGAACCCGAGCGGATCGTGTTCACCAACGCGGTCGACGGCACGTGGCGGCCCGCGAGCAGCGTCCCGTTCGCGATGACCGCCACCATCACGCTGAACGAGCACCCGGACGGCACGGACTACCGGATCCTCGTCCGGCACGGGGCGCCCGAGGATCGCGCGCGCCACGAGAAGCTCGGGTTCGCCGAGGGCTGGGGGACGGTCGCCACCCAGTTGGCCGCATACACGGAGGGAGTCCGATGAAGCTCGCACTCACCGAGTTCGTCACGCTCGACGGGGTCAGCCAGGGCCCCGGCTCGCCGGACGAGGACACCAGCGGCGCCTTCACCCGCGGCGGGTGGCTGGTACCCCACATGGACCAGGCGTTCGTGCGGCGCGCCTCCGACTGGCTCGACCTCGCCGACGGCCTGCTGTTCGGCCGGCGGACCTACCAGGCGTTCGCACGCGACTGGCCGCAGATCACCGACCCGGACGACCCGTTCGCCGCGCGGATGAACAGCCTGCCGAAGTACGTCGTGACCAACAGCCTCACCGAGGGGACCTGGCACCCCACGACCGTTCTGCGGGGCGACCCCCTCCAGTCGGTCGCCGAAGTCAAGGCGCTGCCGGGCCGGGAACTCCAGATCCACGGCAGCGCCCGGCTCGGCGACGCGCTGCTCTCAGCGGGCCTGGTCGACGAGCTGCGCCTCGTGGTCGCCCCCGCGGTCCTGCGGACCGGCCGACGGCTGCTGACCGGCGAAGGCGCCCCGTCGGGCCTGCGCCTGCTCCGCCACGAGGCCACTCCGAACGGACTGCTGCTCCTTGAGTACGAGGTGGCCGGACAAGCCCCGCAAGGCGCGTACGAGGGCGTGACGGGCGTAGCTTAGGGGGTTCCGCGGGCAGGTCGCGTTCGACGGGCAGACCGTCGTCCTTTTTTCCGAGACGCGTGCCTGTTCCGCATCACCGACGCGCACCCACCCGGGCATCTCGCAGCACGGCCTTTCTCTGGTCGTTTCGCGCCCGCCGGCCCGGCGGCGGTCCGGGCCGGCGGACAGGGCGACGTCACGCGGGGGCGCCGAGCGGCGGGTGCTCGAGCACGCGGGGCTTGTACTCGACAAGCTGGATGCGGCCGTCGAAGGTGCGGTGCTCGATCATCTCGAGGGCGACGTCCGGATAGCCGTCGTAGATGCGTTCTGCGCCCGTGGCCCCGGTGATCACCGGGAACATCACGACCCGGAAGCGGTCGACGAGTCCCGCTCGCAGCAGGGACCGGCACAGGCTCAGGCTGCCGATCGTGCTGAGGAGCCCCGAGCCACTCGACTTCATGGCGCGGACCGCCTCGACGACGCCGCCGCGGACGAGCGTACAGTTGGCCCACGCCAGCGGCTCCTCGAGCGAGGAGGAGAACACCACCTTGGACGCTTGCGTGAGCGCGTCGACGGACGCCTCTTCCTCGGGCCTGAACTCGTCCTGGCCCTTCGGGACCTCGCCGGCGGCGAAGCCCGACATCTGGCGGTAGGTATTCGCTCCCATGAGGTGGGTGGCCTCGGGCTGCTCGCCGAGCCATGCGAGGTACTCCGGGCCCTCGAGGCCCCAGAACCCGGGCCATCCCTCGCCCGATGCGTGGCCGTCGAGGGAGGTGATGAAGTCAACGAGAAGCTCTGACATCGCGATGCCCCTTCCTGAGTCACGAGCTTTGACCGGCGGGGAGCCGCAAACTCATCGGCTGCGCTGTGGGCAACGAGGAAATCCATGACGCTGCGGCCGATCTTCTCGTCCGGGCAGTGGAAGGCGGCATCGCAGGCACTGCTGGTCGAGGAAGCGTCGATGCGCGATGCGGGGAGCCGGAAGGGGGTGCGAACGCCCGGGCCGCGCGGGCCGCGCGGGCCCGGGCGTGATCAAGCCGGGGCGAACCGGCTCACCCCCGCTGCCGGCCCACCATCTCGGCGATCCAGACGGGTGCGAAGGGCGACGTGCAGCCCGGGGAGGTCGGGTAGTCCCTGAGCACCTCCAGGCGCTCGCCGATGCCGACGGCGCGGCCGCGGTACTCGGCGTGCTCGATCCCGATCTGCGCCAGGCAGTGGTTCATCGCCCACTGCAGCCGGTCCGGCGCGTCCTTCATCTGCGACTCGATGAGGTCGAGCAGTCCCGCGAGGTCGAGACCCTCGGGCCGCTTCGCCACGCGTTCGGTGGTCAGCGCCCAGCCGGCACTGGCGACCACCGGGTCCGGGTCGGCCGACCAGGCCACACGCAGATCTTCGGCGTGCGGGCTCTTCTTCACGACGTAGCTCACGAGCCAGTCGTGCACCTTAGGCGTGCGCGCTTCGCGCAGCATGGCGTCCAGCTCGACGCGTTCGAACGCCTTCGGGCGGCAGATCAGGATCGCCAGCAGTCGCGCCGCGGTGTCGCCCGTCTTCCAGAGCCGGCACGCGAGTTCCTGCTGCGTCTTCAGCCGCTTGGCGAGCGCGCGCAGCTCGGTGAGGTTCACGCCGTGGTCGTCGCCGCGCCTCTCGTTCACCTCGCGTGCTTTCGGGTCCTCGAGCGCGGCCAGCTCGGCCATCACTCCGTCCACCGTCGTCGTCTCGGCCACCGGGAACCTCCTGTCCAGCACGTGCGAGCCTCAGCCTACGACCCGGTGCCCGGCTCCTCCATCGCGGCGAGGCGGGGGATCCGCCGGGACCGGACCGGAGCCGGCCGAACCCCGTTGACCTTGTGGCCATCGCGAAGGAAAGGCGATTGCTATTCGCGATGGCCACGAGATCGACGGGGCTACCCGCGCCGGTTCGCAGTCAGGAGCCGTGCAGTTCCTCGACGAGCGCGAATCCGTCCGCGATCCAGGCCAGCTCGGTGCGGGCACGGGCGATGAGGCCGTCGTAGGCATACACCTTGTAGCGCACCGCGAGCTCGGCCTCGCGCTCGTTCAGCTTGGAGAGGCGGGCCGCCAGGGTGGGGTGGCTGCGGTCGACGAGGGTGGCCCGGGTGCCTTCGAGCATGCGCAACTGCTCCTCCCAGTACGCCTGCTGCTGCCGCAGCTGCTCACGCACGGACCCGGGGGCGGCGAAGTCGAAGTAGGCGGCCTTCAGATACGCCGGGTCGCGCTGCCGCTGCGGCACCAGCGGCGACTCCATCCAGACCCGGAAATCGGCCAGTCCGGCGTCGGTGACGTGGTATTCCTTCTTCGTCCCCTTCTTGCCCCAGGGTACCTCGACCGAGGTGAGCAGCCCGTCGCGCTCCATCCGGTTCAGCTCGGGATAGATCTGCGAGTCGGGCGCGTGCCAGACATGCGCCACCGAGGAGCTGAAGCTCTTCGAGACGTCGTAGCCGGTCATCGGCCGACCGGTCAGCAGCGCGATCAGCGCGTAGCGCAGGGACAACAGCCCTCCCCCTCCGGACCGTTCACGCCATCCATCCTTGCCAACTAACTATATCCATAGTTACTTTGTGAGCCGTGCAACAGATACCTCTCTTCATAGGGAGTTCCCTTGACGCTCACCACATCTCCCCTGGCAGGGACCGCGCCGCCGACCACAGCGGCGGCGAAGATCTTCAACCATCCCCGCAACGCCTGGTATGTCGCGGCCTGGGACCACGAGGTCACCGGCAAGCGGCCGCTGGCGCGAACCGTCGCCGGCGTGCCGCTGGCGCTCTGGCGCAACAGTGAGGGTCGCGCGGTCGCCCTAGCCGACGCCTGCTGGCACCGGCTCGCGCCGCTGTCGAAGGGGAGGGTCCTGGGCGACGAGCTGCAGTGCCCGTACCACGGCCTGCGCTACAACGCGGCCGGCCGCTGCACCGGGATGCCCGCGCAGGAGACGATCAACCCCAGCGCGGTCGTGCCGTCCTACCCCGTCGTCGAGCGCTACCGCTACGCCTGGGTGTGGGTCGGGGACCCGGACCTGGCCGACCCCGCAACCGTGCCCGACATGCACCGGATGGACGACCCCGCCTGGGCCGGCGACGGCGAGACCATCCACGCGGACTGCAACTACCAGCTCGTCCTCGACAACCTGATGGACCTCACCCACGAGGAGTTCGTGCACTCTTCGAGCATCGGGCAGGAGGAGTTGTCCGAGGCCGAATTCGACGTGACGCACGAGGGCGACACCGTCACGGTCACCCGCTGGATCCGCGACATCGCGCCGCCGCCGTTCTGGCTGAAGAACATGCGCGACAAGTTCCCCGGCTTCGAGGGCCGCGTCGACCGGTGGCAGATCATCAGGTTCGAGGCCCCGGCCACCATCTGCATCGACGTCGGTGTGGCGAAGGCCGGTACGGGCGCGCCCGAGGGTGACCGCAGCCAGGGCGTGAACGGGTACGTGATGAACACGATCACCCCGGAGACCGACCGCACCTGCCACTACTTCTGGGCGTTCATGCGCAACTACCGCCTGGACAGCCAGACCATCACCACCCAGCTGCGCCAGGGTGTGCACGGGGTCTTCGGCGAGGACGAGGACATGCTGCGCGCCCAGCAGCGCGCCATCGACGCCAACCCGGAGCACGAGTTCTACAGCCTCAACATCGACGCCGGCGGCATGTGGGTACGCCGGATCCTGGAGCGCATGCTCGCGGCCGAAGGCCGCCCGTCGTCCGCTCCGGCTTCCGGTCAGGGGACCTGAGGTGGCGGTCCAGGCCCGGACGCGCAGGCAGCGGGCCCGGGTGGTCGAGGTCGCCGACGCCGCCGAAGGCGTACGCCGCATCGTCCTGGAACCCGAGCATCCCGAGCATGCCGCACCCGGGACACACATCGACGTCGAGACCGGGAACGGCGTCGGCAGAGTGCGTTCCTACTCCGTCGTTCGCTCCGAGGACGGCGGCCGCAGGCTGACGCTCAGCGTGCAGCTCTCCCCGACATCGCGCGGCGGCTCCGCGGCGATGCACCGGCTGCGGGTCGGGGACGAGCTGAGTGTCACCGGTCCCCTCCAGAACTTCCCGCTCGCGGTCGGCGCCGCCCGCTACGTCCTCGTCGCCGGCGGCATCGGCGTCACCGCGCTGGTGGCGATGGCCTCCGCGCTGCGCCGCCGCGGCGCCGACTACGAACTGGTGCTCGCCGGCCGCAGCCGCGCCGTGATGGCCTACCTCGACGACCTGGCCGCCGAGCACGGCGACCGGGTGCGTATCCACGTCGACGACGAGGGCACGCCCCTGGCGGTCGACGACCTCGTCGCCGGCATCGCCCGGTCGTCCGCCTCCGCTGCCACCGAGCTGTACATGTGCGGCCCGATCGGGCTCATGGACGCCGTCTCGCAGAGCTGGGCGGAGCACGGCCTGCCGGCGGCCAACCTGCGCTTCGAGACGTTCGGTTCCAGCGGCCGGCACCCGGCCGAGGAGTTCCTGGTACGCCTGCCCCAGCTCGGCCGGGAGATCACCGTCGCACCCGACACCTCCATCCTCGACGCCCTCGACGCCGCCGGCGTGGAAACGCTCTCGGACTGCCGCAAGGGCGAGTGCGGGCTGTGCCTGGCCAAGGTGGTCGGCGCGACCGGCACCGTCGACCACCGCGACGTCTTCCTGAGCGAGTCCCAGAAGGAGCGCTCGAGCAGTCTGTGCCTCTGCGTCTCCCGAGCAGCGGCAGCAGACGGCGGCCCGGCGGGGCCCGCCGTCCTCTCCCTCCACCTCACCTGACCCGGCGCACCACCGCGTACGGGTCCTCACCCCCTGGACAGCCATGAACATCTCCGCACGTATCTCACAGGCACCGATGAGCGGCTACCAATGGCTGATCGTCGCCCTCTGCGCCTTCATGAACTGCCTGGACGGCTTCGACGTGATGGCGGTCGCCTTCACCGGCCCGTCGGTCACCGAGGAGTTCCAGCTGACCGGGTCACAGTTCGGGCTGCTGGTCTCGGTCGGCCTTGTCGGGATGGCGATCGGCTCGATGCTGCTCGCTCCCTTCGCCGATCTGATCGGTCGGCGCCCGCTGATCCTGATCAGCCTCGCCCTCGGCACGATCGGCATGTTCGGCGCGGCGATGGCGCCGTCGGCGCCCGTGATGGGCGCCTTCCGCCTCGTCACCGGCATCGGCGTCGGCGGCATCCTGGCCAGCACCAACGTGATCACCAGCGAGTTCTCCAACGCCAAGAACCGCGGCCTGTCCATCGGCATCTACACCGCCGGGTACGGCATCGGCGCCACCGTGGCGAGCCTGGTCGCCAAGGCCGCGGTCGGCGGCGATTGGCGGGTCGTCTTCTACGCCGGCGGGTTCGGCACGCTGCTCGCCCTGGTCGTGATCGCCTTCGTCCTGCCGGAGTCGGTCGCCTTCCTCGAGCAGAGGCGCCCGAGCGGCGCGCCGGCGCGGATCAACAAGACACTGACCCGGATGCGCATGCCGACCGTCACCGACACCGACCTCGACCGTTCGGCCGCGACGCGCAAGGAGGCCGAGCGGGCCGGCGCGGGATGGCTCAGGCAGCGGCTTCCTCCGACCGTCCTGCTCTGGATCACCTTCATCACGATCATGTTCGGCTTCTACTTCGTGAACAGCTGGACGCCCACGCTGCTGGTCGAGGAAGGCCTATCCGAGAGCGCCGCCGTGACCGCCGGGATGGCGATCTCGATCGGCGGCACCGTCGGCTCGGTCCTCTACGGCCTCGTCGCCCGGCTGCGTACGCCGCGGGTGGTGCTGATCGGGTTCTCCCTGCTCGCTGCCGCGATGATGATCGTCTTCATCGTGAGCGCCTCGACCCTGTGGCTCGGATTCGGCATCGGCGTCGTCGTCGGCGCCCTGATCAACGGCTGCATCGCCGGTGCCTACACCGTCGGCCCGCCGCTGTACCCTGCCAACATCCGAAGCGTCGGCATGGGCTGGGCACTGGGGATGGGACGCATCGGCGCCATCCTGTCGCCGACCGTCGCGGGCATGCTCAAGGACGCGGGCGCCTCTGCGACCCAGCTCTACATCGGCGCCGCCATGGTGGTCGCCGTCTGCGCACTCGTCCTGGTCGGCCTGCGCCGGTACGACCCCGAGTCCGGCCCCGCGGCCAAGGAGGCGCTGGGCAGCGCCTCGTGACCCGGCACATCAACCGTTGATCTTGTAGCCATCGCAAATGGAAATCGCTTTCCTTCACGATGGCTACAAGATCGGCGGCGGCGGGCCGCGGCCCGCCGCCCCCGGCGGCTAGCCGGCGGTCCAGCTCTCCAGACGGACGACCGCGGGCGTGTCGGCGGAGGTGAAGTCCTTCAGGTGCAGGGCCGCGGGCTCGCTGCCGGGCGGAACGTCGAAGACCAGTCCGCCGCGGACCTGCTCGCCCGGGGCGAGGCGTCCGAACAGGGCGTCGGGGTTGCCGGCCCGCAGGCCCGCGGTGCTGTCCGGACGGTGGCGCGCGCCCGCGGTGTCGGCGAGACGCTGATCGGCGTCGGTGAAGAAGGCGGCCTCCTCGCCCACGTTGCGCACCGTCAGGCGGGCGACCACGAAGCTGCCTTGCGCGGCCTCGCCCTGCACGGTGCCGCCGACGTAGTCGAGGCCGGTGTGCACGCCGGTGACGGTGAACTCGAAGGAGCCCGAGGATACGGGGTCGCCGACGCGGCCCCACGCACCGTCGGGGGGCGGCTGTTCGACCTGGCGGGCCGCCGTGGGCAGATGCGCGGCGACGCCGCCGAGGGTGTCCGAGCCGCCTCCGGCGAGCAGCACCGCGGCTCCCGCGGCCCCGATCGCGGCCGCGGCACCGAGAGCGGCGGCGATTTTCGGCCACCTGCGCCGCCGGGGAACCGGTTCGGCTTCAGCGGCGCCGGGACCGCTCTCGGCCGGTTCGGCGGCCGCATCGGGGACCGCGGGAGCGTCGGGTGCCGCGCCGGGCACGGTGGTCTCGGCGGCGCCTCCGGACGCCTCGTCCGCACGCGGCGCGGGAGGCTCCCGCGGGCCGGAAGCGGTGCCGCCGAGGTCGGACACGGCCGCCCCGGCGGCACCGCTGTCCGCTGGTGCCTCTCGCTCGTCCACGCCGCCTCCTTCGCGGGTGCCACACACGATTCACGGACGGTGACGCCTGCTGGGGAGGATACCGACAGGCACTCAACGAAACACGCAGGTCGACGGGTGTTTCCACGCATCTGGTCGTGACTGTGCGTCATGTTCGCGACGGGGCGGACGGTGCCGCGTAGGGGTGCGCGGGACCGGTCAGCCGGCCCGGCGGGCCCGCACGGCGAGCAGCAGCACGGGCAGCGTCAGCACCGCGGCGAAGGCGTTGAGCGGCCCGAACCCGAAGACCACCAGCAGCGCGCCCGATAGGGCCGCCCCCGCTGCACCGAAGGCGTGCATCAGCAGGTCGGCCGTTCCCTGCGCCTGCGGGCGGCGTTCGGGAGGCAGCGATTCGGCCAGCAGGGCCGACGCCGACACCAGTCCGAAAGACCACCCCAGCCCGAGGACCGCGAGGCCGACCGTGACCTGCGCGTCGCTGTGGCCGGCCGTGCCCGCCAGGACCGCCGCGACCAGCAAGAGCCCTTGCCCCGCCAGCAGAACCGGAACGCGGCCCAGCCGGTCGGAGAGCCAGCCGACCAGCGGAGAGAACGCGAACATGCCCGCGATGTGCAGGCTGATCGTCAGCCCGACAACGTTCAGCGCCGCGCCGCCGGACTCCATGTGCACCGGGGTCATCGTCATGACGGTGACCATGGCGGCGTGCGAAGCGGCCATACCCGTGATGGCCAGCAGCGCCCGGGGTTCGGAGGCGATCGCCCGCAGGGACGCGGCCAGCGGCCGGCGCTCCCGGCCCCGCTCGCGCGCCTCCTCCGGCGCGGCGCTGACTGCAGCCGCGCGGGCCAGCGCCAGCGGGTCGGGGCGCAGCAGGAGAACGACGACGGTCCCGGCCGCAGCGAAGGACGCGGTGCTGAAGACCAGCGGTCCCGCCAGCGGGTCGAGCCCCAGCACCCCGGCCAGGGCCGCGCCCGGACCGGTCAGGTTCGGACCGGCAACCGAACCGATCGTGGTCCCCCACACCACGAGTGAGAGGTCCCGGCCGCGGGTGCGGTCGGTCGCCAGGTCGGTGGCGCTGTGGCGGGACTGCAGTCCGGTGGCGCTGCCGGCGCCGAAGAGCGCCATGCCCAGCAGGAAGACGGGGAAGAGCGCGGCCTGGGTGCCGGCGATCGCGGCGAGGCCGCCCAGCGCCGCCAGGAACCAGCCCAGGCCCAGTCCGAAGCGGCGCCCTCGGCGCACCGCCGCTCCGGCCAGCGGGAGGGCCAGCGCGGCGGCGCCGACCGTGACCATGGTCGTGGCCATGCCGGACCAGCCCTGGGAGCCGGTGAGGTCGCGGGCGATCAGGCCGATCACCGATGCGGCGGCCGCCACGCCGACACCGCCGACGACCTGGGCCGCGGTCAGCACGGCAAGCACACGCGGGCGGGCGCGGGCCGCGGTGCGCACCGCCTCCTGGCCGGCGGAGGCTGCGGGAGGGGCGGGTGCCGCGGAGGCGCCGGGGGACGGCGCCGCGGTTTCGTCCGGCGCCGTCATCGCCGCTGCGAGCCTGCGCGCATACTCTCCCCCGTCCGGTCTCGCGGGCCGCGCCGCTGCGGCTACTCGAAACGGACCGAGCATAGCGACCGCAACCGACGGATCATGACTTAGGGGACCCCGCGGGAGCGGACGCGAACTCCCGCCCTCGGAGATCGGCGGGGGCCGCGCCGAAGACGGCGCGCAAGGACGCCGACGGAGCGAGACCCTCCTGGCGAACACCGAGGAGGTCCGGACGGACCGGGTCGGCGAAGCCGACCGGCGCCCGTGCCGAGCGAGCGGAGAGGGCGGGTCACCCCCGGCCGTAGCGCCAGCGCAGGAACCCGTGCTCGCGCTCTATGCGGCGCATCTCGGCGTAGAGGGCGTCGGGGTCGACGGCGGAGACGACGGCGCCGCCCTGGGGGACGGGCCAGCACGCATACGCCCAGAAGCGGCGGGTGTAGGCGCCCCACAGCACGATCCACATGCCCTGCTTCTGCCACTCGATGTAGGAGGCTGTCTCGCGCCGGTCGTCCTCTTCGCCCTCGTCCATAGCGAGTGGCTCATACCCGGCCCGATATCGGCCGATCGGGCCGGATGTGGTCACCGCGGAGGCCTGGACACCCCCGCCTCGCGCGCACCGGGAGCGCACACGCGTACCGCCCGACGGTGCCGCCTCCTCCGCTCCCCCGCCATCGTCGCCGTCCGCGGTCGGCCCCTGCCCCTTGGCGGATCCCGCGCCGCGCTGGAGACTGTCGGCTGCCGTCCGCCCGCACCGCGGGGCGGGCGGAGCGGGCGGAGCCGCGCCGGAAATCGGTGGCGGGATTTCCGTTGTCCCCCGGGCACGCCCCCGTCTCCCAAGGGTGGAACGGGGCGAGGGGCCCCTGGCGCTCCCCCGTCGCCGCCGGAGACATCCGAAGGGAAACGAGCAATGAGCCACGATCCCGGCCCGGGGCAGGACCCCGCACTGGTGGCCGCCGCCCGCGACGGCGATCCCGAGGCCGTCGAAGCGCTGCTGTCGCAGTCGCTGCCGCTCGTCTACAACATCGTCGGCCGCGCCCTGGACGGCCACAGCGATGTGGACGACGTGGTGCAGGAGGCCCTGCTCCGCGTCGTCCACGGCCTCGGCCGGCTGGAGCGCCCGGAGGCGTACCGATCCTGGATGGTGGCCATCACCGTGCGCCTGATAAGGGACTGGATGCGCGCCCGGCAGCGGTCCCGGGAGAACCTCAGTTCGCTGCCGCAGGCCGAGCACCTGCCCGACTCGTCGGACTTCGTGTCGCTGACGATCCTGCGGCTGAACCTGACCGACCAGTGCCGCGAGATCGCCGAGGCCACCCGCTGGCTCGACGGCGAGGACCGCGAGCTGCTTTCGCTGTGGTGGCTTGAGGAGACCGGCCGGCTCGACCGCACCGAGCTGGCCGAGGCGCTGGGACTGTCGGGACGGCACGCCGCCATGCGGGTGCGCCGCCTGAAGGACCGGCTCGACGTCAACCGCGGCATCGTACGCGCCCTGGCCGCCCGGCCCTGGTGCTCGGACCTCGACGCGGTCGCCGACGGCTGGGACGGCCGGCCGAGCCCGCTGTGGCGGAAGCGGCTGGACCGCCACGTCCGCGCCTGCTCCCGCTGCGGCGACCGCTCCGAGCGGCTCGCGCCGGTGGAAGGGCTGCTGCGCGGCCTGCCGCTGCTGGCGCCGCCGCCGGAGCTGTACCGAGCCCTCGCCGAGTCCGCCCTGGTCGGCTCCCCCTACGCTGCGGGGTCGCCGGCAGACGCGGGCGGCGATGGGGGCGCGCACGCGGGCGGCGGCCCGTCCTCGGCGCATCACCGCCCTCCTGCTCCAGGACTCCGCCGGGCACGCCCGCCCGCTGCCCGGCGGAGCATCCTGGTCGCCGCGGGCGCGGGAGCGGTCGCCACGGGTGTCCTGGTCGCGGCCGCAGTCGCGGACAACACCCCGGCCGCGCCGCAGTCGGCCGCTCCCGCCCCGGGGCCTACAGCGGTCCGGGAGTCCAGCGCGGCACCGGACTCTCCCTCCCCCTCGCCGCCCGCCTCTCCCACTGCGGCACCGTCCGCTGCCTCGTCCTCTCCGGCCCCCGCGCCCGAACCGGAGACCGCCGAGGCCGCCCCTGCGGACGGCAAGGGAGTGGCCGCGTGGGAGTTCGGCGGCGCCGAGGCCGCTCTGCGGCAGTCGGGGGCCGGCTGGTACTACACCTGGTCCACCGCCCATCCCGGCGTCGACGCCGGGGCCGGGGCCGAGTTCGTCCCGATGATCTGGGGCGCCGAATCGGTCACCGACCAGGCCCTGGCCGAAGCCGAGGCGGCCGGACCCCACCTGCTCGGGTTCAACGAGCCGGACATGGCCGAACAGGCCGACATGTCGGTGGAGCAGGCCCTGGAGCTGTGGCCGCGTCTGGAGGAGACGGGCAGCACGCTGGGCAGCCCGTCGGTGGCCTACGGGGCCGACACCGAAGGCGGCTGGCTCGACCGCTTCATGGACGGGGCACAGCAGCGCGGCCACCGGGTCGACTTCATCACGGTGCACTGGTACGGCTCCGACTTCCGCACCGACGCGGCCGTCGAGCAGCTGCGCGGCTACCTCACCGCAGTACACGAGAAGTACGGCATGCCGGTCTGGCTCACCGAGTACGCGCTGATCGACTTCTCCGGCGGCGCTCCCCGCTATCCCGCACCTCCGGAGCAGGCGGCCTTCGTCTCCGCGTCCGCGGACATGCTGTCGGACCTGCCCTTCCTCAAGCGCTATGCCTGGTTCGGCCTGGGCACCGACGAGTCCGGCCCGACCACCGCGCTGTACCGCAGCGGCCCCACTCCCACGGAGATGGGGCGCGCCTTCCAAGCGGCTCCTTGACCCTCCGCCTGCGACCGGCCGCCGTGCACCCGCGGTCGACCCGCAACGCAGGCGAGGACCGCTTGGCAGGCGCCCCCGTGCCCGCGCCCCTCGGGCACGGGGCCCGTCGGCCCGGCGGCGCCCCTGCCGCGCCGCCGGGCCGGCGGTTTCATGCGCGCCCGGGGATCAGAGCGTGTGCGCGGCCGGGAGGAAGGCCTGCCGTCCGGAAAGGGGGAACGGACGGTTCGAGATCACCGTGCGTACAGCCGGTCCAAAGCCGACTGGCTGTCGTCGTCCGCTGCCCGGAAGATCAGCAACCGCTGGTCCGCGTCCTGAAGCGGCATGAGCACTTCGAAATGCACGTCGATCAGACCGGCCTCGGGATGCCGCAGCGCCTTTCGCCCGCGGCCGTTGACCTCGACGTCCCGCTCGGCCCACAACCGCGCGAACTCCTCGTCGCCGGCCATGAACTCGGTGATGAGGTCGGTCAACGCCTGATCCTCCGGATACGCGGCCCACGCAGCACGCAGATGGGCGATCCCCTCCCGCAAAGCGCCTTCGCGGTCGACGTAGAACTCGCGCATCTGCGGATGCATCAGGCACAACCACATCGAATTGCGCTGCGACGGCGGCAGGGTGTCGAAATCCAGGAGCAGCCTCGCCATTTCGCCGTTCCAGGCCAGGATGTCGTAGCGGTGGTTCATCAGCATGGCCGGCAGCGGCGACAGGTCGGCGACCAGCCGGGTCAGCGGCGGCGCTGCTGCGGTGGCCGGCTTGTCGGCGCCGCTGAGGCGCTGCCGGGTCAGGTTGAAGAGGTAGACGCGTTCGTGGGGGGCCAGTCGCAGCGCCCGGGCCAGCCCTTCCACCACGTTCACCGAGGGCCGCAGTCCGCGCCCCTGTTCCAGCCGCACGATGTAGTCGACGCTTACCCCGGCCAGTTCGGCGACCTCTTCGCGGCGCAGTCCCGGGGTCCGCCGGGCCTGCCGACGCGACGGGAGGCCGAGAGCGCGCGGGTCCAAGCGTTCGCGCCGGGTCCGTAGGAACGCGGCCAACTCCTGCGTCGTGTCCACGGTGCGGGTCATCGCCTTCGACCCTACAGCCAGGGTGGGATCCGCAGTCCCAGGAGCTTCCTTCCCTTAACCCCGGCTCGCGCCGGTCGCAGGCTTGTTCCCGACATCGGATCACAAGCACGGGAGGACACCATGTCGCTCACTCTCGACACCTATCGGCTGCTGGGCCGCTCCGGGCTGCGGGTCTCACCGCTGGCGCTGGGCGCCGCGACCTTCGGTACCGAATGGGGTTGGGGCGCCGAGCAGGACGAGGCGCGGAGGCTGTTCGACCTCTACGTCGAGCGCGGCGGCAACTTCATCGACACCGCCAGCACCTACACCGACGGCAGCTCCGAGCGCATGCTGGGCGAATTCACCCGCGACAACCGCGAAGGCCTGGTGCTGGCGACGAAATACACGACGCAGCGCCGGCCCGGAGATCCGAACTCCGGGGGCCCTCACCGAAAGAGCCTGTTCGCGTCGGTGGAATCCAGTCTGCGACGACTGAATACGGACTACCTCGATCTGCTCTACCTGCACGTGTGGGACTCCACGACGCCGGTCGAGGAGATCCTGCGCGGCATGGACGACCTGGTCCGCCAGGGCAAGGTCCTGTACGTGGCGATCTCCAACGCGCCGGCCTGGCAGGCGGCCCGCATGCAGGCGATCGCCGACCTGCGCGGCTGGTCGCCCCTGGTTGCCCTGCAGATCGAGTACAGCCTGATCAATCGCACCGGGGAACGGGACCTGATCCCCATGGCACGCGAGATGGGGCTGGGGGTGGTGCCGTACTCGCCGCTGGGCGGCGGGGTACTCACCGGCAAGTACAGCCGCGACGACCTGACCGCGACGACCGCCGGATCCGACGGCAGTACCCGCAAGAGCCTCAACCTCACCTTGGGCAACATCAGCGAGCGCAACTTCGCCATCGCTGAAGTGGTGAAGGAGATCGCCACGGAGCTGGGCCGACCACCCGCCCAGGTCGGGCTGGCCTGGACCCTGCAGAACCCGGGTGTGACGGCGCCGATCATCGGCGCCCGCACCGTCGGGCAGTTGCAGGGCAATCTGGGCGCCCTGGAGGTCGATTTCACCGCCTCTCAAGCGGCCCGCCTCGACGAGGCCAGCGCGATCGAACTCGGCTCCCCGCACGACCTGATCGCCGGCGGCTTCGCCCGCGCGCAGACCCGCGGCGACCTGAAGATCGAAGCCCGCCGCTGACGCGCCGACGATCCCCCGAGGGCGGCAGTGCCGCCCTCGGGGCGTGCGGCTTCTCCTCGCCCGCGGCTCAGAGCGCGTGCGCGGCCCGGAGGAAGGCCTGCCATTCGGCGAGGGGAAAGGCGAGGTGCCCGGCCTCCCGGTGCCGCGTGTCCCGGACAAGAGCCAGGTCGGAGTCGGTGCGGCACTCGACGCAGTTGGTCGCGCCGCCCTCGGAGTAGGAACTCTTCTTCCACTCGTTCTGCATCATGTTGAGATTGTCCCTGATGAGCTCTCGGGACGCGCCCGGGGGCAGAGCGACCGAGCAGAGGTCGGTGAAGACATGCGCGTAGATGTCCACGACATCGGGGCTATCGGACGGCATCCCGGAGACCTTGGTCTCAACGAAAGCCACGACTCCTTTCTCGGGGACAGTGAAGAGCAGAAACCCTCCGTCCTGTCCGGGGTTGGACTCGGCTGCCATAGGAATGACGAGGACACGCACACGTGGACGCCGGGACAGCAGGAGGAGCCGCTCCAACTGTTCGACCATGACTTCCCGACCACCGGTCGGCCGTTTGAGAACAGATTCCTCCACGACAGCGCGGATGGTCGGAGGGCGCTCACCCTCTAAGATCTCCTGGCGCTCCATCCTGGCTCTGACGCGTCCCTCGATCTCCGCCTCGGTATCATCCGGGCGGCCTGTTCTGAACGATGCGCGCGCGTAGCGTTCGGTTTGGAAGAGGCCCGGTATCAGGAGCGGGCTGTACTCTCTGATCTCCCGGCTCTCGCGCTCGGTCACAGTGACGCCGGCGAACCAGCTCGCGTAGCCGGACGGCGATTTTCGGCTGTCTTCCCACCGACGGACCAGCTGACCGCTAGCACTAAGCAGGGCATCGAAACGCAGTACTTGTTCCTCCGTTGTCCGTTTCGCTCCTCGCTCGATAGCAGAGATGTGGGATTGGGAGATCGGAACAGCACGTGCGAGTTGCGTTTGCGTGTAACCGCAATTCTCACGCCAGCGCTTGAGTTCCCTCCCGAAGCGTACGTCCATGGAATCACTATCCAGCTCTCGAATAGCTCTGGGCAATACCGAGTAACAAAGCTGTGTCCTGCTTGGAAGTAGAGCTAGCACAGCTCTCGCCGTTGGTCCGAGCCTGAAGACATGGAAACCACAGCACCGGCCCACTGGCCGATCGAGATCCGCACGCGAATCGCCGACCTGAATCGGGTCAATCCGTCCATGTACCGCGTTTGGGGATCACAACACGGGGACGGATCCTTCGCCGCCTACTACGCCTCTCTCCATCCGCACCTCAACCGCACCGGCAGCCGGTTCGCGCCGACGCTGGCCAGCGGAAGCCATCTGCACCTCGAACGGCTGCTCATGTGCCCGCCCGACCGGATCGATGTGCTGAGGTGGCCGGGCGGCGAGTGAGCGCCCTCGGGCCGCCCGCCCGCTGCCGGAGCCCGCACAGGCGAAGGCCCTCGGAGCCGTCGGCTCCGAGGGCCTTCCGCGCTGGCGCCGGGCAGGGCCCGTCGGCTTCAGGCACCCGCTGCCGGGACTCCGGCGAGTGTCGCTCCCGAGACGAGGGCCGATCCCGGGACCGGTTCGGCGGGGTCGTCGCCCAGCGCGACGATGCGGTTGGCGCTGTCGACGTGGACCACGCGGGGCTGATGGCGGGAGCGCTCTGACTCCTCCAGTTCCACGTAGGACATGATGATGGCGAGGTCGCCCGGGTTCACCAGGTGGGCGGCGGCACCGTTGATGCCGATGACGCCGCTGCCGCGCTCGCCCGCGATGGTGTAGGTGATGAGCCGGTTGCCGTTGTCGATGTCGACGACGTGGACCTGCTCGCCCTCGACGATGTCGGCCGCCTCAAGGAGGTCGGCGTCGATGGTGATGGATCCCACGTAGTGCAGGTCGGCCTGGGTGACCGTCGCGCGGTGGATCTTGCCGTGGAACAGGGTGCGGCGCACGATCTCCTACCTCGTTTCCCTCACTGCGGTATGACTACAGGCCCTGGAACAGGGTCCCGTGCACGCTCGTGGCGGCGTCCGAAGCACCGCGGCGGCGCGCAGCGCCGGACGATTCCGAAAACGCCCCCGATACGCGCCGAATTCCGCGATCGCCCCCGAGGGTAGTGCGCGCCGGTCCGCGCGTGCGCATCGGGGTCGGTGCATGTGCATCCGGGCCCGTACGGACGCCGAGCGGCCCGCGCGCCCGACCGCCGCAGAACCCGCCCGACCGCCGCGCCCCCCGCCGACCCGGACCCGGCCTTCAGTCGTCGTCGGCGGCGTCGTGGTGGTCGTGGTTGCTGGTACCGCGCCGCCAGTAGCCGTCGACGTCGAGGCTTGTGCCGCGTTCGAAGCCCGCCTCCTTGAGGTACCGCCGGATCGGCTTGAGGGTCGTGGCCTCGCCCGCGCACCAGGCGAACCCGCGGCCGTCCGGCAGCTCGGCGCCGCGGATGGCGCTCTCCAGCAGGACAGTGCTGCCGGGGGCCGCGCCGTCGCGGTGCAGCCAGGTCACGGAAGCGCCCGCGGGGACGTCCAATTCCTGCTCCTCACCCGCGTCGGCCACCTCCAGGAACGCCAGCACGCGCGCGTCGCGCGGCAGCTCCTGCTCCAGCCAGCGGGCGGCCGCGGGCAGGGCCGTCTCGTCGGCGCCGATGAGGTAGTAGTCGAAGCCGTAGTCCATGTGGTGGGTACCGCGCGGGCCGAGGACACCGAGCCGGTCACCGGGGCGGGCGCGCGCCGCCCAGCGGCCGCCCGGCCCGTGGTCGTGGGCGACGAGGTCGATCGTCAGCTCGCCGGCGCCGGCGTCGAAGCGGCGGACCGTGTAGTCGCGGTAGACCAGCTCGGGCGCGCGCATGTTCCACCGGCCGTCGTCGTCGAACCGCGGCAGGTGCAGCTCGCCGGTCCGCTCGTCGGGGAAGAACAGCTTCACGTGGTCGGTGTAGTTGTCGCTGCGGAACCCTTCCAGGTCGGAGCCGGTGAGGACCACGCGGATCATCGCGGGCGTGACGCGCTCGGCCGTGCGCACCTCCAGGGTCCGAGAGCGCAGGGGATAGAACTCCACGCGGGGGTCGCGGACGGTGGTCATGGCACATCACTCCTGGTGTCGTCGGGTGCGGACCGCGCGCCGCGCCCGGTCCGAGGGGCGGTCCGGGCTCCTTGGCGCACTTTAGCTTAGGTTAGGCTAACTTGACATCCCCGGGTCCTCCGGAGCTCCGCGCACAGGTGCGACCGGGGCCGAGCGCGGAATGGACGGAGCGGACGGCCCCGCGTCCGTGTCCGCTCCCTGGTCTTCGGCGCCCGCGACGACGGCTCGGCGCAGCCCGGGTGCGGCCGCCGCCAGCACCGCCACCAGGACCGCGGTCACCGCGCCGCCGGCCACGACGGCCGCACCGGCCCCGATCAGCGGCGCCAGCGACCCCAGCGCGAGCGAGCCCAGTGCTCCGCCCGCGGTGTTCTGGGCGGTCCAGACGCTGTTGACGCGGCCGCGCAGCGCATCGGGTGTGTGCGACTGGAGCAGGGCGAAGCGCAGGATCTCCTCGACGATCTCGGCGAAGCCGAGCACCGTCAGCGCCGCGAGCGCGAGCGCCAGCTGCCCCGAGGCACCGAACCCGGCCGAGGCGAGGCCGCAGCCCCCCACCGCGACCAGCAGCACCGTTCCGGTGCGCGGGACGGTGCGCGTCCACCCGCTCGTGAGAGAGGCCAGGACCGCTCCGGCGGCGGAGGCGGAGTAGAGGAGCCCGGCGGCGGTCTCACCCGCGTGCAGGACGGTGTCGGTGAACTCCGGGATGAGGACGTAGGGCGTGGCGAACAGCAGTTGGACGAACCCGAGCGCCAGCAGCGGACCGACCGTGCGGTGCCGCACGGCGAAGCGCATCCCGTCGATCGCGGCGGATGCCGTCCCCCGGGCCTGCTCGCCGCCTCCCGCGCCGGTCGGCTCCAGGGGCGGCAGGCGCAGCACCAGCACCGTGGTCACCGCGCAGACGGCGGCCGTGATGCCGAAGACCGCGGGGTAGCCCCACAGCGCGATGACGGCGCCGCTCAGGGCGGGGGCGGCGATGGAGCCGAGCTGGCCCGTCAGCGCCAGCAGCGCCCCGGCGGCGGGCAGCCGGTCGCGCGGAAGCAGCCCGGGAACGGCCGCCTGCAGCGCCACCGTGCTGAAGGTGCCCGCGAAGCCGTTCAGCGCCGCGCAGAGGCAGATCAGCGCGAAGGCCGCAGCGCCGCCCTGGGGCGCCCACAGCGCGTTCAGCGCGAGGCCGGTGAAAGCGACCGTGGCGGACGCGCGGCCGGCCACGATCAGCCGGCGGCGGGGGAACCGGTCGGCCAGCACTCCCCCGACCAGCGTGCCGCCGAATATCGAGGTCCCGTTGACGGCGCTGACCACGGCGACCAGGGCCGAGGACCCGGTGGCCGCGTAGACCTGCATCGGCAGCGCGACCAGCGCGAAGCCGAGGCCGAAGACGGAGATGAGCCGCGCGGTGAACACAACCCGGAACGCGCGGCTGACCCGCAACGGGGTGAGGTCGATGAGTGCGTCGCGCAGTTTCACGGCCGCGCCCCCGCGGAGGTCGGCGCCCGCCCGCGCGCGGCGCACCGGCGGGCGCCGCTGCCGCGGGTCGTTCGGCTCACTCCTCGCCCATCGCCACGCGCAGGCTACGCGGGCGCAGGTCGGTCCAGTTCTCCTCGACGTAGGCCAGTGCGGCCTCGCGGTCCGCGGGCCCGTGCACCCGGCGCCAGCCGTCGGGCACCTCGGCGAACTCCGGCCACAGCGAGTGCTGGTCCTCGTCGTTGACCAGCACCAGGAAGCGGCCCTCGGTGTCGTCGAACGGGTTGCTCATGCTGCAGCTCCTTTCATTTTAGGAAAGCCTTACCTTATCAATGGGTCATGTCGTCGGGAAGTGCGGGAGCGACGCCCCGGGTGGCCAGCAGACCCGGCGCGGTCAGGGCGATCGCGCCGACCAGCACCGCCCCCAGAGCGCCGGCCGCCACCAGCGCCGCCGCCGGGCCCAGCACCGCGGCGAGCCCGCCCATCAGCGACGCGCCCAGCGACCCGCCGACCGTGGCCTGGGCCAGCCAGGCGCTGTTGACCCGGCCGCGCAGGGCGTCGGGGGTGTGCGCCTGGATCAGCGAGTAGCGCAGGATCTCCTCGACGGCCTGGCAGCACCCCAGCAGGACCAGCGCAGCCAGCGCCGCGACCGCGGTGCGGCCGAGGCCGAGGAGCACCACCGAGATCCCGCACAGCGCCACCGCCGCGGGCACGATCGCGCCCGTGCGGCGGACGCTTCCGGTCCAGCCGCTGGTCAGCGACGCCAGCAGCGCCCCCGCCGCCGGGGCGGTGTAGAGCAGCCCGGCCAGGGCCGCGTCGCCGCCGAGCACGCGGTCGGTGAACTCGGGGATCAGCACCGTGGGCATGGTGAACAGCACCTGGGTGAACCCGAGCAGCAGCAGCGGCCGCACCACCGGGTGGCGGGCGACGAACGCCAGCCCGTCGGCGACCGCGCGCAGCGCGGGCTCGCTGCCGGCCGCGGTCCCGGCGGGCGTGGGCGGGACGAACCACACCGCCCCCGTGGCCACGGCGGCGATCGCGCAGGTGGCGAGGTAGCCGGAGCCGACGCCGCCGAGCGAGATCAGGACACCGCCCAGCGCCGGCGCGGCCACCGCGCCCAGTTGGGCCGTCACCGCGAACAGGGCCCCGGCGGCGGGCAGCCGGTCCGGGCCCACCAGGGCCGGGACCAGGGACTGCTGGGCGATCAGGCCCATGGTGCCGATGACGCCGTTGACCGCGGCGCACAGGTAGACCACGCCCAGCAGCGGCCCGCCCGGAAGGTGGGTGTTGACCGCGAACATGCCGACGACCAGCGTCTCCACGGCCAGACTGACCAGCATGAGGCGCCGGCGGTCCAGCCGGTCGGCCAGCAGCCCGCCGAGGACGGTGCCGCCGAAGCCGGCCGCGCCGTTGACGACGGCGACGCTGGCCACCAGCGCCGAGGAGCCGGTCATGGCGTAGACCTGCATCGGCAGCGCCACCAGCCGGAACCCGCCGCCGAAGAGCGAGATGAGCCGGACCGCGAAGACGATCCGGAATCCTCTGCCGCTGCGCAGCGGGGCCAGATCGATGACCAGGCCCTGCAGCACCGGCCTCGCGGCCACGGCGCCCCCTTCCCTGCTCATGTGTCGCGCTCTGCCGCCCGGACGCAGTCACTCCCGCGCCCGGACGTAGAGCGCCGCCCGCTTGTGCGGCAGGTCGGCCTCGGCGAGGAAGGCCAACCCGGCCTTGGCCGCCGCCCGGCGGGCCGCGGCGTTGGCGGCGTCGGGCTCCATGAGGATGCGGCGGCACCGCGGTTCGGCGGCGAAGACGGCGGCGGCGAAGGCGTCGAGGATCTCCTTGCCGACCCCGCGCCCGGTCCGGCGCGGGTCGCCGATGGCGATGTGGAAGCCGATGTCGTGTGGCATTGCGTCGTAGTGGCGGGCGACCACGTCGCGGGCGGCCCGGTACAGCTCGACGTAGGCGAGGTCGGCACCGTCGCGGCTGACGACGAACGGCCGCGAGAACGTTCCTGCGCGCTGCGCCGCCAGCTCCTCGGCCCACCGCCGCCGGCTCCAGGCCTGGCCGTAGAACGGGGCGACGTGCGGCAGGTGCATCCAGGCGTGCACGCGGTCGAGGTCGGCCCCCTGCGGCTGCGCCGGACGCGCGGCGTAGGGGGGCGCGAGCACGGGGGTCGGCGGCGGGCCTGCGGCCAGGACGTCCTCGCCGACCGGGATCTCGCGGGGCGAGGGGCGGCGGAGCGCTGCGCCGGGCACCTGCTCGACGCCGGTCGATTCGGGCACGGACACGTGTGTCACCTCCGGTGCCGCCCCGTTCGCGGGGGCGGTGTGCTGGTGTGCGTAAACGGTGGGGCTCGGGTGGTCGGCGGTCATTCCCGGCGGTCCGCCGGCCCGCCGAGGCGGGCGGCGAGGACAGGGCCGATCACGGCCAGCCCTTCGGCGGACAGCAGGTCGTCGTGGGCGGCGGGGACCTCGTGGTGCTCGATCCGGCCGCCGATGTGGGGCTCCCAGGCGCGAGCGGCCCCGGCGGGGGCGTCCTTGGCCGTGAAGCAGAGAGCGCCGCCGGGGTGGCGGCCGGGCTCCTCGCCGGCGGAAGCCTCCAGCAGGCGCGCGGCCCAGCGGCGGGTGGCCTCGGCCATGCCGGGGTCGCCGCGTTCGGCGCCCGCTTCGACTGCCATCGCCCCGGTACCGGAGTCCGCACCGCGCCCCCGTTCCGCGCACGAGCCCTCGGCGGGGGCGTGGTCGGCGCGGGCGGCGGCCCGCTGCGCGTGCCAGGACGCCGGGTAGGCGTCGAGCAGCGCCAGCAGTTCGACGTCCGCGCCCGCCCCGGCGAGCTCGGCGGCCACAGCCTGGGCCAGGGTGCCGCCGAAGGACCACCCGGCGATCCGGTAGGGGCCGCCCGGCGACTCCCGGCGGATGCGCGCTGCGTAGGTGCGGGCAAGCCCGGCGACGGTGCCGGGCGCCGCCGCCCCGGGCACGGGCGCCTCCAGGCCCAGGACGGGCACGTCGGCGCCCAAATGGCGGCGCAGACCGACGAAGGGCCAGCTGAACCCGCTCGCGGGGTGGATGCAGAACAGCGGCGGCTGTGCGCCGCCCGCGCGCAGCACGGCGACGCCCGGTTCGCCGGGCGCCTCCTGCGCCGCCCCCGCCCCGCCCGGCGCGCCGGGGCCGCCGGGACGGGCGTCGGGGGTGGCCAGGTGCGCGGCGAGAGCGGCCGGCGAGGAAGCGGCGAACAGGTCGGCGATCGCCGCACGGGTACCGGTCTCGGCCTCGACGCGCGATCGCAGCCGCACCAGCAGCATCGAGTGGCCGCCGAGGTCGAAGAAGTCGTCATCGGCGCCGACCCGGTGCGCGCCCAGCACCTCGGCGAACACCTCGCACAGCAGCGCCTCGGCCGCGTCGCGCGGCTCGCGCCCGGGCCCCGGCGCCAGCTCGGCCGGGTCGGGCGCCGGAAGCGCCGTTCGGTCGAGCTTGCCGTGCGCAGTCAGCGGCAGGGACTCCAGCGGCAGGAAGGCCGCGGGCACCATGTAGTCGGGCAGCCGCCCGGCCAGGTGGGCGCGCAGGCCGGCGGTGTCGGGGGCACCGCCGGCGCACGGCGTCCCGGACGCCTTCCGCTCGGCGGGCGCGGGGACCCTGCCCGCCCCGACCGCCTCTCCCGGTACCGCAGCCGCCCCGGAACCCGTCTGCTCCACGGGCGCGGGGATGATGTAGGCGACCAGGCGCCGGTCACCCGGCGCGACCTCCCAGGTGTCGACGACGGCCTGGTCGACGCCGGGGTGCTCGCTCAGCGCCGCGGCGATCTCTCCCGGCTCGACGCGGAAACCGCGCACCTTGACCTGGTCGTCGGCGCGCCCGACGTAGTCCACCGACCCGTCGGGCATGCGCCGCACCAGGTCGCCGGTGCGGTACATGCGCGCTCCGGGCCGCCCGAAAGGGTCGGCGACGAACCGGTCGGCGGTCAGCCCGCCGCGCCGCAGGTAGCCGCGCGCGAGCCCTCCACCGCCCAGGTACAGCTCGCCGACCACGCCCGGGGGCACCGGGCTCAGCCGATCGTCGAGCACATGGGCGGCGGTGTTGGCGGTGGGGCGGCCGACGACCGGACGCTCGTGGTCGCCCGCCCGCGCGGCGAGGGCGTCGACGGTGGTCTCGGTCGGACCGTAGAGGTTGTAGGTCGCGGTGCCCTGCTCCTCCAGCTGGCGCAGCCGCCGCCACAGCGACGCCGGCACCGCCTCGCCGCCCACGCCCAGCGTCGTGGGGGTGTGCGTGCCCGGCTCGCCCAGCCCGGCGCGGATCAGCTGGAGCAAGTGGGAGGGCGTCACCTCGATGAAGTCGAAGCGCTCGGTGCGGATGCGCTCCACCAGCAGCGCCGGGTCGTGCATGGCCTCCTCGGTGACGACGTGCACGGCGTGGCCGTCCAGCAGCCACAACTGCGGCTGCCAGGCGGCGTCGAAGGAGAACGACCACGCGTGGCCGACGCGCAGCCGGTCGCGGCCGGCGCGGCACCGGGTGGGCCGGTGCAGCGTCTCGCGGTGGCTGTGGAACAGGTTGGCGACGCTGCGGTGGGTGACCGCCACGCCCTTGGGCCTGCCGGTGGAGCCGGAGGTGTAGATGACGTAGGCGGGGTGGTCGGGGTGCAGCGGCGCGGTTCGGTCGGCGTCGGCGGGATCGGCCGCCGGCCGCGCGGCCGCGGTTTCGGGGGTCAGGGCGAGGGTCTCGCGGGCGCCCAGGGCGGCGGCCCGCTCCGCGAGCTCCGGCGCGGCGGCGGTGAGCAGCGGGGCGGCGTCGGCCAGTATGTGCGCGACGCGCTCGTCCGGGTAGGCGGGGTCGATCGGCAGGTAGGCGGCGCCGGACTTGAGCACGGCCAGGATCGCGACCAGGGTTTCGGGCGAGCGCGGCAGCAGCAGCGCCACGATCGACTCCGGCCCGGCGCCGCGGGCGATCAGCTCGTGTGCGAGCCGGTTGGCGCGCCGGTTCAGCTCGGCGAAGCTCAGGCGCACGCCCCCGCCGACCAGGGCGGGCTGGTCGGGACCGCCGGCGGCCGCGGCCTCGAACAGTGCGGGAAGGGTCGCCGGGGCGGCCACGGGTACGTGCGGCCCTTCGGCGTCGCGGGTGATCCGGGCGGACTCCTCGGCGGTGAGCAGGTCCAGGCTCCCGACGGGCGCGGCGGGGTCGTCCGCGGCGGCCGCGAGCAGCCGCTCCAGCCGCAGCGCGACATTGCGCACGGTCGGCGCGTCGAAGAGGTCGGTGCTGTAATCGACGATGCAGCGCATCGCACCGCCGATGCCGTCTGCAGCCCCTTCGCCGGGGTCGCGGAACTCGAAGGCCAGGTCGAACTTTCCGCCGGGGGCGGCTAGGGGCTCGCGCTCGGCCCGCAGGCCCTCCATGGTCAGCCGGGGTCCGGCGCCGCTCTGGTAGGCCAGCATGACCTGGAACAGGGGGTGGCGGCTCATCGACCGCGCGGGATTGACGACCTCCACCAGGTGCTCGAAGGGGATGTCGGAGTTCTCGTAGGCGGCCAGGTCGGCTTCGCGCACCCGCGCCAGCAGTTCCGCGAAGGCGGGGTCGCCGGAGGTGTCCGTGCGCAGCACCAGCGTGTTGACGAAGAATCCGACGAGATCGTCGAGCGCGGCGTCGTCGCGCCCGGCCACCGGCGAGCCGATGGGGATGTCGGTGCCGGCCCCCAGCCGCGTCAGCAGCGCGGCCAGCGCGGCCTGCAGCACCATGAACACGGTGGTGTCCTGGCCGCGGGCGAGGGCGCGCAGCCGGGCGCTCAGCTCGGCGGGCAGCTCCAGCTCGACGGCGGCGCCGCGTCCGCTGGAGACCGCCGGCCGGGGCCGGTCGGTGGGCAGGGGCAGCTCCTCCGGAAGGCCGCGCAGCGCCTCGCGCCAGTACGCCGCCTGCGCGTGGACGGCGCTGCCGGGGTCGTCCTCGGTGCCCAGCACCGCGCGCTGATGCATACCGTAGTCGGCGTACTGCACGGGCAGCGGCGCCCAGCCGGGCGGGCGGCCGCCGCTGCGCGCGGTGTAGGCCGTCCCGATGTCGCGCAGCAGGGGGCGCGCCGACCAGCCGTCGCCGGCGATGTGGTGCAGCAGCAGGAGCAGCACGTGCTCGTCCTCGCCGGTGCGGAACAGGCGGGCGCGCAGCGGCGGCTCGGCGTCCAGGTGGAAGCCGTGGGCGGCGGCCCCGGCCAGCATGCCGGGCAGCTCGTCCTCGCCGGCCTCGGTGAGCGGCAGGTCCGGGCGGGCCCGCTCGGGATCCAGGATGCGCTGGTAGGGCACGCCGTCCTCGTCGGGGAAGACGGTCCGCAGGCTCTCGTGGCGCGCGGTGACGTCGGCCAGCGCCTCGGCGAGCGCCCCGCGGTCCAGCGGGCCGCGCAGCCGCGCGCAGAAGGGGATGTTGTAAGTGGGGCGCGGGCCGTCGAGCCGGTAGAGGAACCACATCCGCTGCTGTGCGTGGGACAGCGGGGGGCGCTCGGGCCGCCCGGCGGGCCGCAGCGGCGGGGGCCCTCCGGCGGGGCGCAGCCGCTGGGCGAGCCCGGCCACGGTGGGCGCGTCGAAGACCGTGCGCAGCGCCACGTCACGGCCCAGCACCGCGCGGATGCGGGTGACCAGCCGGGTCGCCAGCAAAGAGTGGCCGCCCAGCGCGAAGAAGTCGTCGTCGACGCCGGCCTCGCCGACCTCCAGGACCTCACGGAAGAGGCCGCACAGCAGCTCCTCGACCTGGTTGCGCGGCGGGCGCCCGCCGGCGGTCGGGTCGGGGGCGGGCAGGGCTGCGCGGTCGATCTTGCCGTTGGGCAGGACGGGCATCTCCTCCAGCGGGACCACCACCGCGGGCAGCATGGCGGTGGGCAGTGCGGCGGCGAGGTGGCCGCGCAGCGCCCGCGCGTCCAGCACCCGGCCCGGCAGCGGTGTGGCGTAGGCGGCCAGGACCGCCGAGTCCGCGCCGTCGCGGTGCACGGCGGCGGCGCAGGTCGCAACGTCGGGGTGGGCGGCCAGCGCCGACTCGACCTCGCCGAGCTCGACGCGCATTCCGCGGATCTTGACCTGGTCGTCGGTGCGGCCCAGGAACTCCAGGTCGGCTTCGGCGTTCCACACGACCCGGTCGCCGGTGCGGTACATGCGCGCGCCGGGCCCGCCGAACGGGTCGGCGACGAACCGGGCCGCGCTGAGCCCGTGCCGCCCCAGGTAGCCGCGCGCCAGCCCGGCGCCGCCGAGGTACAGCTCGCCGGGCACACCGGCGGGGAGCTGGCGCAGCATGGAGTCGAGCACGTAGGCGCGCACACCCGGGTCGGGGCGGCCGATGGGCACCCGGTCCCCGACCGCGTCGGGACGGCACTCCCCCAGCGTGGCGTTGACGGTGGCCTCGGTGGGCCCGTAGCAGTTGAACATGGCGCGTCCGTCGGCGGCGAACCGGCGCACCAGGGCGCCCGGCACGGCCTCGGTGCCGGCGAGGACCGTCATGCCGTCGGGCAGGTCGGCGTCCTCGGGCAGCGCCGACAGCAGCGCGGGCGGCAGTCCGGCGTGGGTGGCGCCGCGTTCGCGCAGGTAGTCGGTCAGCGGCGGCCCGGGAACGCGCCGCTCGGGCGGCACCACCACGAGCCGGCCGCCGGAGAGCACGCCCATGACGAACTCCCAGAAGGCGACGTCGAAGCTCGGCGAGCCGAGTTGGGCGATGCGGCTGTCGGCGCCGACGCCGAGGCGGTGGGCGGCGGTGGCCACGAGCTTGGCCACTCCGGCGTGGCTGACGACGACCCCCTTGGGCAGGCCCGTGGAGCCGGAGGTGTAGACGAGGTAGGCGGCGGTGGCGGGCAGGATCGCGGCGCCGCGCTCGGCACCGGTGATCCCGCCGGGCGGGGCAGCGCCGATCTCGCCGGCGGTGGCGGGGTCGTCGATCACCACCCGCTCGGCGCCGGTGAGACCGGCGACACGCCCGCTCAGCTCAGCGGTGGCGACGACGCAGGCGGGCCGGGAGTCGGCGAGCATGTGCGCGAGCCGGTCGTCGGGGTAGTCCGGGTCGAGCGCGAGGTAGGCCGAACCCGACTTGAGCACCGCCAGTAGCGCCACGACCAGCTCCGCCGACCGGGGCACGGCCAGGGCGACCACGCGCTCCGGCCCGGCGCCGCGGGCGAGCAGGACCCGCGCGAGGCGGTCGGATCGGTCGTCGGCCTCGGCGGCGGTGAGGACGGTGTCCTCGTCCTCCACCAGCACCGAGCCCGGCGCGGCGGCCACCCGCCGCCGCAGAAGGTCGGGGAAGGCGACCGGGCGCAGTGCCTCGGCCTCGGCCGCCTCCTCGGCCCGCGGGGGCCGCGCCCGGCCCCCGCCGGGGACAGCTGCGGCCGCCGGGGCCGAGGACGCGGCACCGGCGTCGGACTCCGCCGCCGGCCCCGCGGTGTCGGCGGAGTGGTCGGCGGGGGTGAACAGCGCGTCCGGCTGTGCGCCTGCGGTGGTCGGCGCGTCGCCGGGGCGCCGGCGGGGCCCGGTGCGGCCGATCGCCGCGTAGGCCGCCGTGCGGTGGGCCGCCAGGGCGGTGGTGGGCGCCGGTACGCGGTGGGGCGGGAGGACGTCCAGTCGCGCCAGGGGCGTGCCCGGCGCGGCCGCCATTGCGCGCAGGACGGTGGCCAGGCATTCCGCGGCCAGTTCGGCGCGGGCCCGGGAGAGGGTGTCGGGCCGGTAGCCGAAGGTCAGCCGCACCGGGGCGCCCTGCGCGCCCGGCGGAGGGGGGACGACCGCGAGGGACAGGGGGTAGTGCGTCGCGTCGGAGGACCCCAGCACCCGGGCCCGCAGCCCGGGGACCCCTTCGGCGGGGTCTGTTGCCTCCACGGGGTAGTTCTCCACGACCATCAGGGTGTCGAACAGGTCCGGCACCCCCGCCGCCCGCTGGATCTCGGCGAGTCCGACATGGCCGTGGTCGAGGAGCGCGGCCTGCTCGCCGCGCAGCCGGGCGAGGAGCGCGGCCGCGCTCTCGGCCGGGTCCAGGCGCACCCGCACCGGCACCGTGTTGACGAACAGCCCCACCGTCTCGTGGGAACCGGGCAGCTCGTGGGGGCGTCCGGATACAGCGGTGCCGAAGACGACGTCGCGGCTGTCGAGCAGGTGGCCCAGCACCAGCCCCCACGCCGCCTGGAGCACGGTGTTGAGGGTGGCGCCCTGGGCGCGCGCGAAGTCGCGCACCGCTGCGGTGAGCTCGGTGGACAGGTCGCGGGTGAGGGCGCGCGGCTCGGCCGGGCCGCCGCCGTCCGCCGGCGGGTCGGCGGTCGCGGCCCCGAAGGCGTCGGCGACGCGGGTGGACCCCTCCACACCCGCCAGCGACGCGCGCCAGGCCTCCAGTGCCGCGCCGGTGTCCTGACGGGCGAGCCAGCCCAGGTAGTCGCGGAACGGCGCCGCGCGGGGCAGCGCGGCGCCGTCGGCGGCGTAGAGGCGGAAGAGGTCGCGCACCAGCAGCGGCAGCGACCAGCCGTCGAGCAGGATGTGGTGGTGTGTGAGCACCAGGATGTGGTCGCCGGGCGCCCGCCGCACCAGGACGAAGCGGATCAGAGGCGGGGTTGCGAGGTCGAAGCGGGTGCGGCGCTCCTGGTCGCGGACGCGCTGCAGCTCGGCGTCCTGCGCGGCCGCGTCCCGGCCGGACAGGTCGGTCCGGGTCCAGGGGGCGGGGACCCGCTTGCCGACGAGGGCGGCCGGCTGCCCGCTCTTGCGGCGCCGGAACGCCGCCCGCACGTTGGGGTGGCGCGCCAGCAGGGCGTCGGCGGCGGCGCGCAGCCGCTCGGTGTCGAGGTCCCCCGCCAGCTCCAGGGCGATCTGGACGTTGTAGACGTCGGCGCCCTCGGCGTCGATCTGGCTCTGGAACAGCAGCCCTTCCTGGAGCGGCGTCAGCGGCAGGATGTCCTCCAGGCCCGATGCGTTGCTCACGTGAGCCTCCACTCTGCTTCGAATTCGTCGATCTCGTCCTGATCGAGGTCCGGCAGGGACAGGTCCGACGGCGTGTGGCCGCCCGCCTCCGCCGCCCCGGCGTGCGCGACGAGCCCTCTGAGCTGGGCGAACCAGGCGTCGGCGAGGTCGCGCACGTCCGCTTCGGCGAGCAGCCGCTGCGGCCAGGCCCAGGTGGCCGCCAGCACGGGGCCCTCGGCGCCGTCGCGGGTGAGCGCGTTGAGCTCCAGCGTGTGGCGCACGGGCATGCCGGGGTCGGCGCCGTTCGGCAGAGCGCCGGTCTCCGGCGCCACCGCCCACGACTCGTGCTCGCCGGCGACGGCGACGCGGCCGAGGTAGTTGAACAGCAGCGGCGGCTCGGGGGCTGCGGCAAGCGCCCCGGAGGTGCCGGGGTTCAGGTAGCGCAGCAGGCCGTAGCCGATGCCCCCGTCGCCGGGGCGGGCGCGCAGCTGCTCCTTGACCCGCTTGAGCGCGTCGCCGGAGGCGGGCCCGCCCGTGCGGGCGTCGGCGGGGTCGAGCCCGGTGACGTCCAGGCGCGCGGGGTGGACGGCGGTGAACCAGCCGACGGTCCCGGAGACGTCGGTTCCGGGGAACAACTGCTGTTCGCGGCCGTGGCCCTCCAGTGCGAGGCGCAGCACGGCGTCCGCGTCGCCCGCGCCGCCGGAGCGCGCTGCGCGCCACTCGGCGGCGGCCAGCGCGAGCGCGCTGAGCAGCACGTCCTCGATGCCGGAGTGGAAGGCCTCGGGGACCCGGGTCAGTAGCGCCGCGGTGTCGGACGCCGACAGCGATGCGGTGACCCGGCGCACGGTCGCGGCCGTGTCGTGCCCGGGGTCGGGTCTGCCGAACGCCCGCGCCTCCGCGGCCGCATGCTGCTCCGGAACGGCGGTGATCTCCTGCCAGGAGGCCAGTTCGGAGGCGCGGCGGGCGGTCGCCGCCTCGGCGCACAGCCGCTGCGCCCAGCGGGCAAAGGAGGTCTGCGGCGCCGGGAGGACCGGCGGTCGGCCGGAGGAGGCGTCGTTCCACGCGGCGGCGAGGCCGGCGCGCAGGACGTGCCAGGAGACGCCGTCGACGGCGAGGTGGTGGACGACGAGCACCAGCCGCCCGGCCCGGTCGGCGCCCCGGTCCAGCCACACCGCGCGCAGCATCGCGCCGGCGTGCGGGTCGAGGCGGCGCTGGGCGTCGGCGGCCGCGTCGGCGGCCGCGCGGGCCAGTCCGGCCTCGTCCAGTCCCGCCGCGTCGCGCCGCGCCAGCACGTCGGCGGCCGCGACGGCACCGGGCTCGGCGGCGCGCAGCCGCCATCCGTCGTCGCCGGTGACCAACCGGGCGCGCAGCATGGCGTGCGCGTCCAGCACCGCCTGCAGCACGACGGCCAGGCTTGCGGTATCGGCGCCCGCGGGGGTATGGACGGCGGCGGCCTGGCTGAACCCGTCCAGCGGTCCGCCGCGCTCACGCAGCCAGTGCATGACGGGGGTCGGCTCGACGTCGCCGGTGCCGTCGTCGCGGCCGCCCTCCTGCGCACCGGCGTCCCCGGCGGGTGTGCTCGCGGCGGCCAGGGCGAGGCGCTCGGGGGTCTGCTCGGTGAAGACGTCGGCCGGGGTCAGCTCCAGTCCGCGGGCGCGGGCGAGGCCGACGAGCCGGATTGCGAGGATGCTGTCGCCGCCGAGTGCGAAGAACCCGTCCTCGGCCGCGACGCGCTCCAGCCCCAGCAGCTCGGCGAAGGCGCCGCACAGCAGTTCCTCGCGCGGGCCGTGCGCGTCGCGGCCGCCGCCCGCACGCTCGGCGGGCTCGGGTTCGGGCAGGGCGGCGCGGTCGAGCTTGCCGTTGGGCGTGAGCGGGAAGGCGTCGAGGACGGTCACCGCAGCGGGGACCATGTGCTCGGGCAGCCGACCGGCGAGCCGGCGCAGCAGTGCCGCGGGGTCGGGGGCGCCCGCTCCGGCGGCGGGCGTCACGTAGGCGGCGAGCCGGTCGGCGCCCGCCGCGCTGCGCCGTGCGGTGACGACGGCGCCACCGACCCCGCCGAAGGCGGTGAGGGCGTGCTCGATCTCGCCCAACTCGATGCGCATGCCGCGCACCTTCACCTGGAAGTCCGAGCGGCCCAGGTACTCCAGCCGGTCCGCGCGGTCCCGCCGGACCACGTCGCCCGTGCGGTACATGCGGGTGCCCGCCGGGCCGAAGGGGTCGGCCACGAACCGCTCGGCCGACAGCCCCGCCCGGTCGGTGTAGCCCCGCGCCAGCTGCACGCCCGCCAGGTACAGCTCGCCCTGCACGCCGGCGGCGACCGGAGCGAGGCGGTGGTCGAGGACGTAGACACCGGTGTTCCACACGGGCCGCCCGATCGGCACCCCCGGCCCAAAGAACCGGTCGGATTCGGCGCCGGTGTCGAAGGCGGTCACGTCCACCGCCGCCTCCGTCGGGCCGTACAGGTTCGCCAGCGCCGCGCGCGGAAGCAGGTCCCGGAACCGGCGGGCGGCGTCGGCGCCCAGTTCCTCGCCCGAGGCGAAGACGCGGCGCAGGGACGTGCAGCCCCCCGCCTCCGGTTCCTCGATGAACACGCGCAGCATCGACGGCACGAAGTGGCACACCGACACGCCCGCGTCCCGGATCAGCCCGGCCAGGTATCCGGGATCGCGGTGCCCTCCCGGCGCCGCGACGACCAGGCCCGCGCCCGCGGCGAAGGGCCAGAACAGCTCCCACACCGACACGTCGAAGGACACCGGCGTCTTCAGCAGCACCCGGTCGTCCGAACCGAGCCCGTAGGCACCCTGCATCCACGCCAACCGGTTGGCGATCGCCCGGTGCGAGACCACCACACCCTTGGGACGGCCCGTGGAACCCGACGTGTAGATGACATAGGCCGGATGCCCGCCCCGCAGCCCCACCGCGCGCTCCGCGTCGGCGAGAGGGCTCGCGTCGCGGCTCTCCACCTGCTCCGCGGTGGCGGGGTCGTCCAGTACGAGCCGCGGCACTGCTGGCTCCCCGGGCAGGTCCGGGGCGTCCTCGCTGCGGCAGACCACCAGCGCCGGACGCGCGTCCTCCAGCACGAACGCCACCCGCTCACCCGGCTGATCCAACTCCACCGGAAGATAGGCCGCACCCGCCCACACCACCGCATGCAGCGCCACCACCAGATCCACCGACCGCGGCAGCGCCACCGCCACCACCGACTCCGGACCCGCACCACGAGCGATCAGCTCCCGCGCCAACCGGAACACCCGCGCATCGAACTCACCACGCGAAAGATCACCCCCGCGGGCACCGACCACCACGGCATCCGAACCCGCACCCCGGGCGAGCAGTTCCGGCAGCGTCTCCTCGACCACCGGGTGGGACGCCGCCTCCGCCCCCACCACCAGCCGGTCCCACTCCCCCTCCGCCAGCAGCGGCAGGTCGCCCACCGGCCGGTCCGGATCGACGGCACCCGCGGCGAGCAGGCGCAGCAGCCGGTCGCCGAGGTCGCGGACGGTCTCGGCGTCGAACCGGTCGGCCGCGTAGCGGACGGCGAACTCCATGCCGTCCTCGCCCGGGCGCTCCACGAACTCGAACTCCAGGTCGAAGCGGGCGGCCGTGCGGCTCACGGCGTCGTCGACGGCCGCATCGGCGCCGAACAGTCCGCCGTCCAGCTCGGGGCGGGTCTGGTGGCTGACCATGACCTGGAACAGCGGGTTGCGCCCGGCCGCGCGCACGGGGTTGAGGGCGTCGACGACCCGGTCGAAGGGCAGGTCGGCGTTGGCGAACGCCGACACCGCGAACGCGCGGGCGCGCTCCACGACCTCGCCGAAGCCGGGGTCGCCCGACAGGTCGGTGCGCAGCACCAGGGTGTTGAGGAACATGCCCACGGCGTCGTGCAGCGCCTCGTCGGTGCGGCTCGTGGAGGGCGTCCCCAGCGGAATGTCGTCCCCCGCGCCCATGCGGTGCAGCAGCACGGCCACCGCCGACTGCAGGACCATGAACGGCGTGGCGGCGCGGTCGCGGCCCAGGCGGGTGAGTGCCCGGACGAGATCGGCGGGGATCCCGAACGCCGCGGTGCCGCCCTCGTCCGTCGGCGCGGCGGCCCGCGGCCGGTCGGCGGGCAGTGCCACCTCCTCGGGCAGCCCCGCCAGAGCCTCCCGCCAGAACCCCCGCTGGCGGGCCGCCCTGCTGCCCGGATCCTCCACCGAACCCAGCACCTCGGCCTGCCACACCGCATAATCCGCATACTGCACCGGCAGCGGCTCCCACCCCGGAGCCCCGCCCGCACACCGCGCACGGTAAGCCGCATCCAGATCCCGCAGGAACGGCGCCTGCGACCACTCGTCCACCGCAATGTGGTGGAACACCGCCAGCAGCATGTGCCGTTCGCCGCCGTCGGTGAAGAGGGTGAACCGCGCGGGTGTACCGCCGACCAGGTCGAAGGGCTCGCGCGCGGCCCGGTCCAGCGACTCGGCGGGCTCGTCGCCCGCGGTCTCCACCGCCACCAGCGGCCGGGGCAGCCGGTCGAGGGGGACCACGCGCTGCTCGGGCTCGCCGTCGGCGCGCCGGGGGAATCCGGTGCGCAGCACGTCGTGGCGGGCGAGCACGTCGGCCACCGCCTGCTCCAGGGCAGCGGCGTCGAGAGCGCCGCTGATCCGCAGCGCCCAGGGCACGTTGTAGGCGCCTCCGGGGGCCGCCCCGCCGGTCTGCAGCAGCCACAGCCGCCGCTGTTCGGCGGAGAGCGGGACGCTGTCGGGCAGCGGCCGGGCGGCCAGCTCGGGCCGGGCGCCGGCGGCGGTCCGCACCCTGTCGGCGATGCGCGCGGCGATGCGGGCCGGGGTCGCCTCTTCGAACAGGTCGCGTACGCCGATTTCGGCGCCCAGGCGGGTGCGCAGCAGGTTGGCGGCGCGGGCCGCGGCGAGGGAGTGGCCGCCGAGTGCGAAGAAGTCGTCGTCGGCGCCGACCTCGCCGGTGTCCAGCACCTCGCCGATCGCGGCGCAGACGGCCTCCTCCTCGGGCGTGTGCGGCGCTCGCCCGGGGCCCCCGGCGGTCTCGTGCCGCTCGGGCGCGGGCAGTGCGGCCCGGTCGGTCTTGCCGTTGGCGGTCAGCGGGAGCCCTTCCAGCACCACGACGGCGGAGGGGACCATGTAGTCCGGCAGGTGCGCCGCCGCGTGCGCGCGCACCGCCGCCGGGTCGATCGGAGCTGCGCCGGGAGCGGGCACGATGTAGGCGGCGACCGACGCGTCGGCGCCTTCGCCGGCGCGCACCGCCGCCACGGCCTGGGCGATCCCGGGGTGCCCGGCGAGGACAGTCTCGATCTCGCCGAGTTCGATGCGGAACCCGCGGACCTTCACCTGGAAGTCGGAGCGGCCCAGATACTCCAGCTCCCCGGCGCGACTCCAACGCACCACATCCCCGGTGCGGTACATGCGGGTGCCCACCGGGCCGAACGGGTCGGCCACGAACCGCTCGGCGGTCAGCCCGGCACGGCCGTGGTAGCCGCGCGCCAGACCCGCGCCCGCGA